>DATIFZ010000064.1:0-32489 GCA_035454925.1 Nitrososphaeraceae archaeon | reverse complement strand
GATATTCCGAGCGCTAGCAATGCGCGAATTTTGAAAAACCGTTTGTCTTGTTTTATAAATCGATTGACCTCATTAAAATTAGTCCATAAAATGATTTATGTATGTCCTATTATTGACTTTTGATATTAACGAGGCATTTTTATTTTTAATATTCCAAACAGAACAAGAACTTACGGAGCGTCCGCGCTAGTAAATTTGTTCTCCATAAAGGAATTAAAAGAGTTTTCAACGTTTTCAGTTGGATATATTAACTGATTAGTGTGAATTACGGCATCTCCAGGAAACGTTAGCATGAAGAACGGCCCAAGAAAAGGGAGTGAAAGTTAGAACGGATGTTGTCTGGGGTATCTCATCTGTCGTAAAAGAAATTGTGGAATATGCATAGAAAATAGGATGGATATGATTTTTTAGGCAGTAGAGGACTTTCCAGAATTATGAAAATGCTATTGAAGTGTGGCCAATGGCGTATTAATGTACACCCACTGTCCCGTATTAGTGGTCAAATGAACTCCTCCCGTTACTAACTCAAGGATTAATGAGAATTAAAAAATAAAAACAATCTTTACCGAAGATGCAATTGCTATTAAACAATCTCTCTAGGCAAATTAGGAATTGGAATAGTTTTATTTTGTAATAAATCATTCATTGATGTAATATTTGTAGAGTTTGAATTGGTTGTTTTGCAAGGATTATCATCTATACAAATAGTTGTGGTACAATTTCCGTTTTCACAGTTTGAAGTAATATTTGCTTGAAATTGGCCAAAAGAGTACGAGAAAAAAATAAAATATGATAAAACGAAAAGCACGCAAATAATGCTGAAACTTGTCCTTAATCCAAAACAAGTGAATTTAATTTTCATGGATATATAGATGCATTATTGTCGCATTTGACTTTTTTGATCTATTCTTTCATTGTCTTGCATCTAAGAAAATGAGAAATAATAAAATATACTTTGCAATTATTTATTTTTTAGATTTATTTTAGCCCTCCCCCTCAAAATTTTCCTGCAGCAAATATATGATTTGAATTGAAGCTCAAAGAGAAGTCATGAGGACAATCGGTATGAAAAGCAGCAAACCAGATACTGATTGTGGCACATTACTCTGACCATTTGTACTAACGAAAATTAATATTAGTCTCTTCATGCTCTGAAATCGAAATCGAAATTTGTATTGTCGTTTGGCGATGGGGAAGTATATTTTTCTCATTATTGCAGTTATCATGATCGCCACTATTACTTTATGTTTTTCTCAGATCAATGGTCAAAAAATATTCCGAGAGCGCCCGTTTAGCCTAAGTCCAGACGATCCACGTGTTTTTGATTCCAGACTCAAAGTTGAAAAGTTGGTAGATGGTTTGGAGATGCCTACGACTATGGCCTTTCTTGGACCCGACGACTTTCTAGTGTTGGAAAAAGATAAGGGAACTGTAATGCGAGTGTTAAATGGAAAAATTTTAGACGAGCCAATTCTTGACGTCAATGTTGCCAATTTTGTTGAAAGAGGATTGTGTGGTATTGCAATTTCTAAAAATGGTCCCAACACATATGTTTTCCTATACTTTACTGAAATAGACGGAAAAGATGGTGATGATAGAAAGGGTAAAGAGCCAATTGGAAACCGCCTTTACAGGTACGAATTTGTTGATAATAAGCTTGCAAATCCCAAACTTTTAATGAATTTGCCAGCTTACCCAGGACCCAGACACAACGGCGGCGCAATAGAAATTGGCCCTGATCAGAACATATACATTCCTGTGGGAGACGTGGATGGTTCATTTCAACCAAATTTTGAAGCAACAAAGACGCAAAACTTTGCCCGTGGTAAAGTTGCGGACGGACGCAGCGGAATACTAAGATTAACGCAAGACGGTAGAATTGTAGACGATGGCATACTATCAGATGCTATGCCCTTACGATTGTATTATGCATATGGCATAAGAAATAGTTTTGGAATAGATTTTGATCCTGTTACAGGAAAGCTATGGGACACTGAGAATGGACCTCAAGATGGCGATGAAATTAACTTGGTTGAACCTGGATTTAACAGTGGATGGAATAAAATCTATGGATTTTCCACATCTCAAAAAGGCTTTGACACCGACGAACTCATAACTTTTGATAGTAAAGGACACTATGAAGAACCCAAGTTAGTTTGGTCCAAGAGTGTAGGACTGACTGCAATCATATTTTTGGACTCTGACAAGTTGGGAGAGCAATATAAAAACGACATATTCATTGGTGGGGTGCATAATGGTCATATATACCATTTCAAGTTGAACCAAGATAGGAATGACCTTTCGCTGCCTCGAGGCCTTGCACAAAGATATATTTCTAACCCCCTCACCGTCGGATCCGAAGATGTAGTTTTTGGCACTGGATTTGGTGGTGTCACAGATCTTACAGTAGGCCCAGATGGTTACCTATATGTGGTATCTATAAGTGATGGCAAAATATTTCGAATAATGCCAGAATAAATCAAGTTATAAAAAATTATCAAAATTTGAAATGTTACTATGCTAACCAACTCATTCAATGTGAAACTGGTGGGCTGTCTTGAAACTATCAACGATTACCCACCAGTTCTAATGAAGAGATGTCAATTTGCAATGTAAGTAGCTTAGAAATTTAATAAGATTGCAGGATCTAAATTAAGCAAGATTTAAGTGGATGTACAATTTGAATGGACACTACTTAGGTCACCACTCCAATTTCCGATTCGACTATCTCATCATCATGTAAGCAAAGAGATCTAAATAAGTGAGATCGACAAATATTTAGTCGGAGTCTGGAAATGCGTTCTGTATAGTATGTAAACATATTTGACTATATCCAACTAGAAATATGAAAGCAACCTAGGGCTTGAAGGTTAGCGATGAAACCAGTAACTGATAATATACGACGAGTGTTGGTTATTCATTTTACTTATCGTCTTTGTTACTGTAAGAAGAAAGAGGAAAATTTAATCGAATATTCTTGATTCACTTGTCGTATGCGTAATCTGAATCTTTAAAACAGCGTAGAACTTCATAATCTGCTAGATTATTTGAAAGTTCCTGTCTATTTTTTATACACTCTTGTGTTTCAGGATCTTCTTGTTTGAAGATTTTTGAATTTTTAAAATCGTGCCAATTCATCGAATTGTCATCATCTTTACCATTGTCGATATCTTTGACAAGTTCTTCCATAGTGTCATCATCATCCCAGATATTTTTAGCCGCAAACACGCGGCCATTCGTAGTAACAATCGATGCCCCCAGCATTATGGTTAAAAACGATGCTAAAAGGAACAGCCTATTCACTAATATTTTCTTGTTCATCGAAAAGTCGATTATTCCTTAACTATTAGCATTTGAGGATCTAATTTAAGCAAGACTTAAATGTAATGGCTCTTACCTGGACTAGCACGTACCACTACACGCAATGCCGAATCTCATTAGGATGATAAAATATTTCTATTGCTGATTTTTCCGCAATCTTCACATTTCTAAATAAAAGTATCAACTACTCCAACATCTATTTTAACTCTATTCCTTTGTGACACGACAGTCTTTTCTTTCCCGCATACACTACATGTGTCAATTTTTCCCATGAAATTTACTGCCACAGAATCTAGAAGTTTTAAGTGCTAATAACTTTTTAAATTTAAGTCCTGTTTACTGAAAGGTTTGTACTAGTTAACTTTATGTACATAACATTTTTTGGTACGTTAATTGTATCCAAAAAATGAACTTTAGTTTGGACCCCCAAGTGACGAATCTGTAATTTCAGATGAGTAGAGTTTAGAATTTCTGATCACAGAGAACCCAACGGTGACTAAAGTCATCATGTAATTTTATTCATAATTTACATCCACATTTAGAGCAATTTGAGGCAG
Source organism: Nitrososphaeraceae archaeon (assembly GCA_035454925.1). Classification (GTDB taxonomy): domain Archaea; phylum Thermoproteota; class Nitrososphaeria; order Nitrososphaerales; family Nitrososphaeraceae; genus TA-21. Next base: position 28,611 of record DATIFZ010000064.1, on the reverse strand, counting down.
TCCCAATATTCAAGTGGTGACATTCCGTGCATTCTTTATTATAATACGGACCAGGATTGGACATGATCTAATAGTAAATGGAATCGGTTTGATTTAAGATCTCACTTTAGTCAGATCTTAATTTAGAATTTCTAACTCTGATTTTACACAACGCAGTATTTTATTACGTCTAAATATCATCATAGAGCAGTTCTACTAATTCGGCTGAATTTCTGCATTTGGTATCTTAGCAGTTTGAAAAGTTCACCTGGTGAATCCAAAGTGGAACACATATTCTTAGAGTAATAGAATCATCTCCACTAATCCGTGCGAAGGAAAATTCGCATGTAGTCATATATTTTTCGGAGAGGGTGTGACTGTATCCTAGTATGATTTGTATGAAATATTCGAAGATTGAAAATTTTAACTCATATCTCTTAAAGAATCGACCATCAGGTAATTTTGCATTTGCAGCCTTTGTCTTTTATTATCTTCAGCTGTTCGTTGTATGAATCTATGAACTTGTCCTGAATTGACCGACCAGTAGCAAATACCCTATTCAAGTCGCTTTTATGTTGATAATTCCTTTTCACCATCTCGTTGACAAGCTCTTCGTGTCTGAGATAGAGCGCTGCCAATTTCCCTTTCCATCTTAAGGTTTCAGGGTGTCTGGAATAACCAGATTTATTTTGTGTCAAAATATTCCACAGCGCATGCAATTCACAATGCTCACCAAGAAGATGCTCAGTGCATAATTTATTTGCAGGAATGTCCCAGATTCTCATATCTATTTTGTCACCAATAAGAGAAGTTAGTAGTTGTCATTATTACAATACCTAATACGAATCCATATATCACGTGACCAATAAGACTGGCAATTGAAGGTAAATGACCTAACTGATGATTCCATACAGAGTATCCGGTTATTGGTTTGTGTATCGGTACAAGTGTGACAATCCAGAGCATAAATCCATACACTACAGATGACACAAGAACATAATCCCGTGTAATAGGAATGTCGAGAATTGATAATATCAATGTAAACGCGATGCCTGCCAATGATCCATTTAGGAAGTGCAGAAAGAAAATATATATTTGATACTAATTTTCTCCCGAGGAATATGGAAAAATCCAGCAGAGAGTAATTGATTTTCATGCCACTCAAATACTCCTTGCAATCCCCATTTTCTCCATGATGGGATTTCAGTCACTGTCATTACTACTGTGGCTACTATTCCTGAAACAAGACCACTAAAAATAGCTGCACCAGTGGAAATCATCTTCTAATTCCTTCACCAAGTTTTGGTACATCTTTTGTAACTTCTTTGATACTCTGAAGAATACCACTTAATTTTACCCCTTTCAAATATTTTATTTTATTGAGTGTATCGTTTTGGTTTTTTATTGCTAGTGATTCAATTCCTATACCACCAACTAGTATTGGAGGAACCCTCATCTTTGACTCTAATATTTTATTTATCAATTTATTTGCCGCACCAATATTGTCGCCTAAAGTTATTGAGATCATGATTAAATCAGGATTAAATTTACCTGCAAAAGATATGATTGCGTCAGAGGGAACAGAAGGCGCAATGTTGGAGACGGAATATCCTTTGCTTCTTAGAAAAGATTCGATTACCATACATCCTAAACTGTGATATTCACCTTCAGGTGTGCATATCAAAATCTTGAAAGTTTTTCTGTTCGGAATAGGATTCCTTGAGACCCTTTCATTTATTATTTTTACAAGTGTATGCGCAGCATTACTACAGACATGTTCAGTGGCGACGTCCAGTCTACCCGTCTTCCACAACTCTCCAACCTTGTACATCGCAGGTGCAAGCAATCTTTCGTAGAACTTAAGAAGTCCAAAAAACTGAGAATATCTTTCAAATATATTAACCAGAGAATTGATATCATTTCTCATGAGAAGCTCCAGCATTTCCTCTTTCATGATATATTCCATTTTTTCTGCATCCGAAGAATGAAAAGCAATAAACGTAACTACGTTTGGGTCCTTTTGAAACTCTTTTGGGATATCTTCGAGTGATACTTTAGAAGATCTACCTAGGTATTTAACAATCTCTTGTCTTACTCTTCCATTCTTGTTATCCCATACATTCCTTACAAGATAAGCATATGAATGGCCTTTCACTTTTTTATCTCTGATAAATACCAATCTATTACACTTAATCCCTAATAAAGAACTTGATAAGTAATCGATTTATGTGAATTAGTCGACGTTTGTAACCAAATGACTTTTCATGTTTAAACATTTTTTTGGATTTACTAAAGACAGTGAATTCGTATCTTGTGAAACAGATTGTGGGATGAGGCTATGACCAAACCTGCTATTGCTGCGCCTATGCAATTTCGAATAGTCATGACATATCCTGGCGTGGATGCAAGAATCGATGTCCCAAATATTAGATAGAAATTATCAAGGAGCCAAAATGTCAATGTAATCCACCCAATAATCCCAGCTATTATCGACCCCAGTCTAGCGCCTTTATGTATAAAGAATATTGAAAAAGATATACCAATATACCAAAGACCCGCCAATACTACCCAAATGGGCTGGAAGATTTCTATTCTCGCATCCAACAAGTAGTATGTTAATCCTATAATTGCTAGGGCAATAGTAGAGGCAATTAATATTCGTTTATTCAAACATGAAGATGTTCGTTCTTTTTTGATTATTCTCTCATTTTCAGTTTGCTCATTCCTTGCTATCTTGATTGAGTTTTCAAAATTCTTTAAACGAAGTGGAATGATGTCTGCAATCGAATTGTCTTTTACTATTGCCTCATGTCTAAGACTGTCGATAAGGGGCCGCGCAAGCGATGCTTTCACAGGTGTTATGAGATCAACCCAATAAGAAGAAAGTCTTGGTGTTAAGAATGGAATGATAATGATTTTAATCGATTTTTTGAGAATATTGCTATATTGTCGCATCATATCCAAGTATGAGAGGATCTCCGGTCCACCAATATCGAATGTTTTGGACTTTGTTTCATTCGTTTCTATAGATCTGACTAGATATTCGACTACGTCATCGACCGCAATTGGTTGACATTTGGTCAATATCCATTTTGGACATACCATTAATGGTAACCTTTCTACAAGATATTGCAACATTTGAAAAGATCCGCCGCCTTGTCCCAAAATGACCGCTGCTCTAAATATTGTGACAGCAGCGTTAGATTTTTTTAGAATTTCACCCACCTGTGTTCTACTTCGCATATGTTTTGATAATTCTTGTTCTGGTGCATACGTTAAGCCCCCAAGATAAATAACTCTCGATACTCTGGTCTCATTCACTGCTCGAGCAAAATTTTCCGCAGCAACTCTATCACGATCCTCAAATTTTTTCCATTCCTTTGATGATCCTTCCATCGAGTGTATAAGATAAAATGCAATATCAACACCAGTTAATGCCTTTACTAATTCAGGATAATTTTGAACATCGGCTTGCACAAATTCCAAATTGTCTTTGTCATTGTGAAAAAAGCTAGAAAGTGAATGTGCTTTTCTTGTCATGCATCTTATTCTCCAGTTTGTTGTACTATGTGAGACCAGCAACCTTCTAACTAGTCTGCGACCAATAAATCCACTTGCCCCAGAGACTAGGATCCTAATTTTCTTTTGTTTGTTAGTATCGATACTGTTATGCACACCATTATCTAATCCCTTCGGTCTCAAGACATTTGAGTCGGTCTGATTTATTAGCAGTTTCAACGAAGTCATTTTGCGCTCCTTATTGCGATTTTAAATGGGAGAATAGACTAATTCTCTTCAATTCTGGCGTCTATAAGCTTTCGCGTTGTGAGCTTTACTCCTGTCATTCTTCCTGCCAATAATCCAAAGACAGCGCCATAGACTAGATGGAACAGTAATGATGCTCCCAACACGAAATAATATAGTCCAGCAAAGTTATTTGCTATAGAGTGTGCATAGGTATTGGCTTCCGTGACCATGAATGTATCTAATTTAGGTTGAATTCCAAATGTTGCTAACGGAGCAAACAATACTGCCCATAAAGATATCCCGAGCAGTAACCCTTGTGATATTCCCCTTTTCATGTTGTATGGTACAAGTTTTCGCCAGAATAGTGCTATTTGTCCAAATAGGTTACCAGCTACAACACCAGTTAATATATGTAATCCATATCCAACGTATTGAGCAGAGGCGGGATCGTTAAAACCTAGTGATAATCCAATTACGGCAAAAAAAGTTCCGTTTGGTGTACCTGATGCAAAGTCTATGACTTCTAGCAGTCCCGAAATTATCAGAGATGATATCAATCCCGCAAGTGTACAGTAGACTATCAGCATCTTTGGCGTATTATCTATTTTTTGTAGTGCCATACCTAGAGATACGTCATTCATATATTTAAACTAATGCTAACTTTTTTCTCTAGTGCTAACTTATTCAATATCAAACTTTACACCAACCATTTTACCCTCAATGAAGGTTAATGTTAAAAGCATTATGCTTCAGGTGCAAGTTAATTCAAATTTCTTAAGGCTATCAAAAATGAACCAGATGATGTGTCTAGTCGTCTTTTGCAGAATCTAATAAATTCGTCAAATTTTGCACATCTTTCTTCCTTTTCAGTGGCTATAATTTCTTGAGTTTCAGGTGATAATTCTCTTAAAGACCTAAGATATCTAATCGTAAAATCATAATCATGAATTTCGCCCAGTATGTCTTGAAGTTTTTTAAGAGTTTTTGTTGTTTTCAATACACCCTTTTTTTCATCTGATTGCAATTCCAACAAATATTTTAACTTTTTACAAGAAATCCTGAGATCATGCAATTCTTCTAGTTTCGACGGACTTGTAAGAACAACTGGAAATGTAGATTCTATCATCGATATTAATCTTGATACCATTTTATCATATCTTTTTTGCAACTCCTTTTCTGTTACGCCAATTTTGTCTATGATTTTACTTGTATCCATCCTTTTTATAGAACATGCAATTGTCTTTGCGTTTTCTAAATTTGCATTTCTCGCTGTCTTCAAGGATTCAATTACGCTATTCCTTTGATCACTTGAAGGATATTTTTGTAGCTTTTCACAGATAATATCCAAATCCCTAATCTCACTATTAACATTAAAAAGTTCCTTACATTTTAGAACGTATTCAGATAATGATGATCCACTCCTGTTTCTCTTTGGCAATATCAGAAAAGTAGCATCCAGCCGCCTAATAGCAGTTCTAACATCATGAATTTGCTTTGCATGGGGAGACTTCAAGTATTTGTTAACTCGATTATCAACCCGTTGAAGATTCTCATTTAATCTTGTCAAGAATTGTAGGAGGTTTAGCAAATACGTTCAGAATTGGTGGGTTTGATTTATTAGTTTTCTTAAATATTTAAGAAGCTAAAAATCTATGAATTCAATATTACATTTCATTTCTCTATACTTTTTTGCTAATCTAATTAGAAAATATGGATTATGATATTCCTACTGTAGGATTATATATGAAATTGATAAATTGTCAGGTCAATAGTTTACCAAATTTGGGTATTGTTCTTTCGGTTTATATCGTGTCCTTATTATTTTATCCTATTCCAACTACATACGCTGTGAAGGTTGATAGATATTGGGCTATACTCACTGAATACAACGAAATAACTCCAAACACAAATAACGCTGTTGGTTTTGTCGCCTTCAAATTTCAAGTAGATCTTGAGCACGTGTTTTTGAGATGATAATTGTATACCACTTTACCTACCACATGTCGTAAACATACGCCATACTGTTTTCAAGTTCGACAAGAATTCTTAGAGTCTCAAAGATATTGTCTTTTTCCTTTACAACCGAAGGTTATAGTTTGGGCCCAAGGGGATTTGAACCCCCGGCCGACCGGTTATGAGCCGGTCGCTCTAACCAGGCTGAGCTATGGGCCCGACAGACTTTTTCGATATGAAAATATGTATAAAGGTTTTGAAATGGAGTCCACCCTAGAGCTTGAGTTGATGATTTTATCTGCGTCACTAAGGTACTAAATTAATTATATTCACTCACGTATTTTTCATAGACGGCGTCTAATAGCAAGTTTTGTGATTGAAGAGATTTTACTGCTGCGTCAAAACAAGTGGAATGGTTGTGATAGGGGATATTATTTATCATACTACGCCATATATCTGCGTGTCTGATATCTGCTTCCTCATGAATTTCAAAATAATTTGTTGAATCGGCGCTTGACATGTTGTAGAATTTGTTTAAACCATCTATTTTCGATCTACTAATTTTTGGCAACTCCAACTCGTAGGCGTACATTGCACATATACCCTCATGTAATGAATTTTTTGTTAATTCCAAAAGCGAGGTTACAGCGTTCTTTGTATTTCCGTCATATGTGTAATTCAATAATTGCTCTCTTTTGACGCCGATTGAATTGGCAAATCTTATCCAAGGTTCTATATGACTGGATTCTTCTTTTTGACTCTCCTCAACTATGCTTTGTAATTTTGATTCTTGCAGATTTACCTTGATATTGTTAACCATTTGTGGAACCATTTTCACTAGTTGAAAATATTCCAAAGAATATCCTTGCAGATGATTCAAGCTTAATTCTCCGTTTGACCACATCCTGTAAAATGGATGTTTCAATAGACTCATCTTCTCTACTGCTTGATCAATTTTGTAAATCAATTCAGTCATTATGAATAATCATCACAAACCTATAATAAAACCTTGTGTGATATTGGTGCTCATTTCTTAATTTTCTTGTTTAGCAATTATTGAAACGACTCATTGTAAACCAATATGATCTTGAATTTAATGAATTATAAAATAAAATTCCATTCATCTGGCCGTAAAGTATTATATTGTGATTTATACATCATCCTAGTGGCTCCGGTGGTGTAGTAATCGTAATTAATATACCGATTGCACAGTCCGGTCAAGCATTGTGGCCTTTCGAGTCGCAGATCCCGGGTTCAAATCCCGGCCGGAGCACTACCAATAACCCACTTGATTCAAATTTAAAAAATTAATCGCACATCAATAAATTCCAAAGATTGAAAAAATAAGAAACAAATTAGTATAAAGTCTTCACATTGGCGATGTTGTAAAAGAATTAAATATCAATGAATGATCACTAGTCTAGGCTAGATTCCATTCTTGGATAGAAGAAATATTGAAGCAAACCCCCTATTGGAACAATTCAGTTCATATTTATCAAAAATTGACGAATATCTTGCAAGAGAATTAGATCTATACTCATGGTCCGAATTCTATACTCCATTAAGATATGCATCTGAAGGTGGAAAAAGGATCAGACCCCTTATACTAGTTTTGTCGGCTCAGACAATATTGGCCAACAAACAGTTGAACACGGACATTACTGAAGACATGTTTTTGGCTTCCTGTGCAATTGAACTTTTGCATACAGAATCTGTAATTCATGATGACATTATTGATAAAGAGGATTATAGGAGAGGCAAACCATCATTCTATATAAAATATGGATACAACAGTAGTATTCTAACTGCCGATTTTGTTCTTGGGATAATCCTGAGCATATGTACTAAAATCAATAATGCAAAAGTGTCCGCAGAGTTATCTACCGCAGCAACAAAAATGAGCGAGGGAGAGATGATGGAAATAAAGCTCACCAAAGATCCTTATCTAAAAGATGACGATTACATAAAAGTTGTCGAACATAAGACGGCCTCATTGTTTGAAGCGGCATCAAAAATAGGTTCACTATTAGGAGGTGGCACGGAGGAAGAAATTTGCTCAATGGGGAATTTTGGACACTTGGTTGGAATAGCATACCAGATACACGATGATATAATGGATTGGAATAACGAGGATAGATTGTTTAACATCCTGGTAAGGAATAACAAGCAATCTGCCGAATTTATAGATAGGATGGAACAACTGTATATTTCTTATTCGTCCAAGGCAAAAAATGAATTAAAGAAAATAAATGATTCTGTCTCAAGGAAACATCTAGAACATTTGACAGATTTGACGTTTTTACAATTCTGATTTCTTACTACAACATTGTTTTGATCTACTGCGTTAGGTTACGCCTAGTTGTACTTCAAGTCGGTATGAATGAATAAATCTTGATGCAAAACTGTCAGCACCTTTTTCTGAACCTCTATGCTCCATCCCCCTATAGCGCAAGTGATGATAAAATTCATGTAGGACGACTGAAGGATTGTAAAATATATCAGAATTTGTGGCATATATGCGCTGTTGCTTTCCCACATATACAGCACGTACAGTCTTCCTTTTCCCCTTGATAGTACCAACCACAATTTCAGGGGGCTGAATATTATAGTACTTGGAAAGTAATTGCAGTGATTCCTCTGTTCTCTTGTTCAAGATTAATTTTACAATTAAAACCTGGGTTTTTGTATCTGGAAATTCCATGTTAATCGCCGGCTTGATTCACCACTAATTTTCCAAAATATAAAGCCCGCACAGGATACGCAACCAATAAAAAGTCGCAGTTTTCTCGTCATAAATTTTCCTAGTCATTCTCAACGTCAATATCATCATCTATATCCTCCGCAAAATCATCTTCCAAATCTTCTTCGAACTCATCTTCAACATCATCATCCGTTGGAATATTATCACTATCTTCCGCTTTCAATGGTATTTTTTCTGACAATGTAGTCCCGGGAATATTACTGCCAGTAGACTATTTAATAATTATTTGAAATGCGCTAGACATCCGCAATACAGTCGAGCTTCACAAATTCAAAATGACTTTAAATTTGAAAGTTGCAATATGGGCATACTTTGGCTCAAAAATTAACCAAATGAATCAAAGTTTCCATCTGTTGAAGAGCAACTTTATAATTATTCTTATCTGAAATAATGTTAGAAATGATTGATTCGATTGGAGGAGTAGTTATTATAGTTTCAGATCAGGCACAGGCAGTAAAATTTTATGCAGAAAAAATGGGTTTTGATATTAGACTAAACGTTCCATTTTTTGGTGGAAAATGGATCGAAGTTGCTCCCAAAGATTCTGAAACCACTTTGAGTATTATGGAGCCAAATCCACACATGATGTCTCCGGAGGAGACAGAATTAGCCAAAAAAAACATAGGAACAAATACAGGGGTATGGTTTTATACTTCAAATATTCAGTCCACCTATGAGGAGCTAAAATCCAAAGGCGTCGATATCTCGGCACCACAAAAACAGGAGTGGGGTGGAGTGATGTCGCTTGTAAAGGATCTTGATGGAAACATTTTCAATTTACTGTCATCACCAGAAGGTTGATGTCGTTTTTCATTATGAAATACTGAATGCAACAATTCATGATGTTAAAGATACTACATAGATGCAGTATTGATCCTACTCTACATACCAAGCTTGTTAAAGTCTTAAAATTCTTCCTTTAATTTTTATTTGTTTTGAATCACAATTACAGTAATATTATCATGCCCGCCGTTATTATTCGCTTCATAAACCAAGCTGTCACAAGCATATTGTGGCCCCATTGCAATACTAGCATTTAATATGGCAAGTATCCCTCGTTCATCTATCATGTTGGTGAGACCGTCTGAACAAAGCAATATACAATTCCCTTTGCCAAGATCACAGTACTGCATATCATGCAATGTCAAATCGTTCATTCCAAGATATCTAGTAACAATATTTCGTAGAGAGTGTGTTCCCATTTGATCTTTACATATCTCTCCGCGCTTTACCATTTCCGTTACCAAAGAATCATCAGTAGTTAATTGGAGTAACTTATCTTCTTTCTTATTGTAAAAATAAGCCCTACTGTCTCCCAAATGTGAATAGTAAGCATTGTCATTAAAAAATACCGACAACACGACAGTTGTACCCATATTCATTAGCTCAAAATGTTCTTTTTTCATGAGAAGAATTTCCTTGTTGGCCTCATAGAGGGCCTTGTTAACTATATGTTCAATATCATCCTCTTGCCGGTGCTGAAGTGATAACGAAATATTTTTTCCCAAAGTCTGGACAACAATTTTACTTGCTATCTCTCCACCATCATGTCCACCCATACCATCAGCAAGAACATATACACCTAACTTGTCGTTGACATAAAAAGAATCTTCATTTTTTTCTCGAAGTAATCCTATATCGGATTTAGATCCTGAAACAAGCAATACTTAACTTTGAGACAAAAACGTTATTTAAATGAATATCAAATCTCAGAGTATTTTCCCTTCTAATTAAAATTAGTAATTCTGGAAAATGTTATTCTATCCAAAAATATTATTTTCATTGATCTTTGCTTTAAAATTTATATTTTTATAGCTCAAAAATCCTACGAATACATGAGATTTTACTAAACTGTAATGAAACTTTATTTCTTGCACGCTGAGAATACGAGTCTAAATACATAACTTGATTCTATATCAAGGGACACTATCATCTTTAATATTTTAGATTATATTCTCTTTCAAATTCTGGATCTGATTTCTTTTTTTCAATGAACATCCTATCATAGATAGTGCCCAGTCCATACCTATAGTCCAACATTAATTTTGCATACTTTGATGTTGAATCATTTTCTATTTTTTGGAACAAACCCCCGCTTCTATTCGGAGTAGAAGCCATAATTGTTTTACAAATGCCTTTTTCTGCAAAGCAAGAGGCTTTGTGTTCTAAAGCTTTTTGCTCGGAATATCCCAAATAATCTGCTTCATCTGTAAACAGGTATGCAGCGTCACAAATCTCAATGTCTGAAACATTTTTCCCAGAAAATATCTTAATCCAAGTGTTTTTTAACCAAAAATCAGTAAACTTTGATTCTAATTTAACTAGTGGAAATCGCATAGTGAATAAATTCTTAAACTTTGAGGTTACTTCATCTAAAGTTTCATCGTTACCTGTAATAATGTATACAGCCTTGTAGTCCATTTCATTTGATGACAGAATCTTCCAGGAAAGATATCGAAGTACGAAAGTAGTAAGACCTATTCCCCGTGCCTTCTTTATCCAGACGTTTTGGTTTTCTTCTAGAACATTAAAAATAAGTGATTGAAAGTGAAAAAAAGGATATTGTCTACCACCTTTTGTTGGAAGGGACAATAAATGATTAAAACAGCAGTGTCCGTTTGTGTTAACATACTCGATTTTGTGTATGTGATCATTCCAAATCCAGAACGGTTTATCTAGGAATGTAGACATACTGTCTTTACCACGAGCAAAAATTGAAGGATCTAGACCTTGCATCTCTGTTTCTTTCTTGCCTCCTCTATCTTCGCATTTAATATGGGTTCCTAAACAAAGTTTACTTAATTGTCTAGTCTTTTTCTCTTTACTTTCTACTATGTAAATGGTAATTCTCCGTATTCTCTTACTCTAACTATAGATAATAATGAGCAAATGTGTTTTGTTCAGCTGAGTCTTGATCTTTTGAAAATTGCCAATAAATTAGTCGGCCGTATACTACCAGATCCCTAGCTAGCATTTCCATTCTTAACTGTAATCTACTACTTACATTCTTACCATCTGAGTCGAGATCTTCTCGTTCATTTATAGAAATTCCATATGGCAAACTCCAAGCATAGCATTGTCTTACAGCTGTTCTCATTTGATCCATCACTGTCAGCCCCTTCTCATGGGATGAAACTATATACCCAAAAGTTTTACCTGAAAATTCCTTCCAGAAAAAATCCAAAAAATTTTTCATTGTCCCAGACATTGAACCATGATAATCAGGGGAAGCCAGAACAAATACATTGGCCCAGTTCACATCATTTGTAACCTTTGTGACGTTTTCATTATCGAACCTTGTGCTAGGTCGATACATTGGTAGCTGGGTTTCAAACAAGTTTACTATTCGAGTTTCTGTTTTGTACTTTAAAGTTATAATTTCAAGGACTTTTCTTAAAGTGCTAGTACTAAAGGAATTCTTTCTCATACTGCTGCCGATGCCCAAGACTGTGACTTTTTCTTCCGTACGTCATAGTCGTCAAGTGGAATATATAAAATATTTTTTTCAGACAAAGATTGATAAACAAAATAACTATTAAGACGTATTGAATCAATCATGATTTAGAACTATGCCAATAAAAATAAGACCTGACTCGGAATTTACTAATCTTTTAAGAAGCAATCTGAGAGAAAGATACGACAACAGGAAGACAGATAGGATTGGATTGGCGCCCATTCATGTGTCCGATATACTCCCCAGCTCCTGTTTAAGAAAACAATATTATTCACGCACTTATCCTGACGAAGATCCTATAACAGATGAATCCATACACCATTTCGTTAGAGGCGAATCAAGTGAATTTGCTATCACCCAGCTTGCGAGAATAGGGGTAGCACAGGCAGAATTACGAATGGACGAGATAATTGCCCATCCAGACATAATGGACAACACTGATGGAAATAAGGTCATAATAGAACTTAAGGACACCATTAATGGCAAAAGACTTGACATTAATGATTATATATTTCGTTCCTATCTGAGACAGCTACTTTATTACCTCATAATGACCGGTATTGAAAAAGGCGTTCTCTCAATTAGGTACAATATTAGAGAACTCAGACTTTTAAAGAAAGACGAGTCAGGTGAATATTTCTTTAGGCCAAATAATTCTAAAAATCCAGGCATAGAAAGTTGGTCTATTAATTTGCCTAAAGATGATATAATGAGGGAAATTTTGAGAAATGAAATGGTCTTAAGAAAGACTATGCTTGTAAGTGCACTTGAAAATCATGATGTATCCAACCTTCCAAGATTGACGGAACCATTAAAATCAATAAAATGTCCAAATTGTCCATTCTACCATAAATGTTACGTAGATATGGAAAATGAAAAGGCAGTGGATATTGCACAACAGACTGACATTTTTGACATTCGCGGCACATTAGATTTTAGACCATTTTGATGGTATGCTTTATTCGTAGAATATTGTGTAAGTATTGATAGATATTAGGTCTTCTAAATAATAGCCTATTAACCCTCGTGAAGTATTTCGCAATCTTTACTTACTTCGTCTTTATCCATGCGCGTATTGAGCCATACCTCATCATTACCTTCACCACAATAAACAATATCTTGGGCCCCGTCTGGTTCTGTTGTGTTCCTATTTGCAGTATAGATTTTATCATCATCGGCTCCAGAACTGATTTCATCAATTCCATGACCACCTACTATGAAATCTTCACCAACTCCTGCCAGGATTGTATCAGGACCGTTTCCTCCTAAAATGGTATCGTTACCCTCGCCTCCAATTATTTCATCAGCACCATAGCCACCTGTAATATTATCATTCCCTGTGCTTCCGATTAATGCATCTTTGTCCCCACCACCGTGAAGCACATCGTTACCCGCTCCACCTACCAAAGTGTCACTGCCATTTTTTCCGATTAGATAATCATCGCCGAAGAGTCCCAACATATAGTCGGTTCCTTGAAGTCCGTTCATCCTATTAGAATTCTTGTTCCCCACCAGCACATCTGTCTTCTCTGATCCTTTGCAAGACTTATCCTCATTTTTACACATTATAGTTTCGGCGTTGGAGACATTATATTGTGATGCCAAAAATAAAATAATAACTAGTCCTGACAATAAGAAAATTCTTTTCAGAGTCAAATTTGGAAATAGGTCCATAACCAAATAGGCCTTCTTAGCAGTTGAACATGGTAATTCCATTTACACTTTCACTTGAAGCGACGAATAAGAACTATTTTTTATTAATTGTGAATAAAAATACACATGTTGATCAAAACACAGAATGGAAAATCGAGTGTGTTGACTAAAATAATCGATTTAACATAACAATAGCCTATAACATTTCTTTACATTCATCAGACCTAAATTTATTAATAATGAATTTTTCCTAATTCAAATAAATGACGTGAGATACAACAGTTTAATTGAATAGTCAAATTATTACGATAGGACTCATCATGATATCCCTAACTTTAGCTTCAACGCATGTTTTTATGGGAAGACTTTATGCAATCGAACAACCAAGCAATATGGAGGGCATTAATGAGGAAGAATGTAACAAGATCTTCAACTGTAAAATCATTACAGAGGATGTATTCAAATATCCTGGTATTGTGAACCCGTTTACTAAGAATGAAGAAATTGCCAAGATACTAGAGAACAATGCAAATGATGCCAAGATCATGGCCGAAAATGCATGCCAAAAATTGATGGGCGTTGACATCGTAAAGACAAAAGATCAGAAGATTGGTGAACAAACCCCCAAGTATCTAGTGTGCCTACCTTGAAATACCTTCATTACCCACCTAAAATAAATCACGTGCATAGCATTGATCACATGCTAATCGCGATTTAAATTTCAATTTTAGAATAATAATTCAAACCAATCATGGACTTTTCATTGTGCTCAGATTGGATAATCAGTCATCCTTGTCTGTTTGTTATTTTTGATGGTAGAACTGTACTTTAGCCACTCTTTTTCCGATAACGTAGTTTTGGAAATCCCATATGACAAGGCCGAATGAAAAGTTTCAAAGTTCCTACCTTTTTTTCTGAGACATTCTCTAATACCTTCTCTAATCTGCCAGACTCCAAGCGATACGAAATATTCAGGATGTATTTCTCTCAAAATCAATACTGATGCTTTTTTTCTAATCTTAAATAGATATTCAGCTGCAGCTAGTCTTGCGGCAAAATACGCACCTGCAATTGATGGGTAATGATCTATTCTTTTTCCGGATTCATAATCTGAACCAATATGTATCCTACCCTTAGTATCAATCCATGACTCAATCATTTCAAAACTCCAGACATCATCGGGAATCATAATCAACGAGTAATAATTATCTAGATGACCAAAGTTAAATACAAAATAACTGTCCAATGGAGGATTGTCCTTTATTTTGCTTATCAAACATTGGGAAAGGATATCATCAGCTGCGGTAATGCTCCATTTCGTAGGGACCAATTTACGATTTTTTTTTCTGCCAAGCATTCCCATGCTTAGAACCTTTGAGATTTGACTTACATCTACACTATTGTCATAAAGGTCGATTACCGCGTCCGATGCGCGAATGTCATCATCATAGTATTTTTTTTCAATACTTCTATTGGAGGTTGATGAAACAATCTTGAAATCTACTACTGGGGCTGAGAACAACGTAGGTATTTCTTCGGATTCTTTTAAGGTTAAACTCATTTCACCCAAGTACTTTGGTATTTTTTCAAGAGTCATATTACTATCAACTACTTTTTTTGACAGTGACATTTCCTGTAAATATTCAATATAGCGACCCGAAAGGTCATTCACTTTGTGGATCTTTGTTCCTTTTAAAAGATTGATCCGGTAATTGACTATTTCCTCCAACGACTTTCCTGTCCACAATTCAGGCCTGTCTAGAATTGCGGTATCTCCATGATATGGCGGAACCATTGGGCCAATTCTTACGTTTGGATATCCAAATTCCCCTACAAATACTGATGGTGGAGAGGAGCCGTCTATGACATTGTTAGAAAATTTCATACTATTGGAATTGATGAATTGATACAGATTACTCCTAATTTTTTTCTTTATTTCATCGATTGAAGACATTAATCTCTAAGTTATTTTTTATTTTACGCAACAGGTATTAAAATATAAATGGAAAATTTATCTTCTGAATGGAATTTCGGTAGATGATATAGTAAAATCCTTATTATCGAAGATATTGGTCAATTTGAAAGTTACATCATCCTCGTTAATATGCCTTTTATTGTGCAAAATCAATTATATTGATCTTTGGACAATAATGTAAACAAAATGATAATCATTGTTTGGGAAAACAAATAGCAGTCACTCAATTTGGATAACGTTAGCAATTCTCAGTTCTATTGCTACCATATCAATGTACACAGAAACGATGCTGCTTCCTGCCCTCCCTCAATTGATCCATGAATTCAATCTATCATATAATACTTCATCGTGGATACTAAGTGCTTATCTTGTCGCAGGCGCAGTCATGACCCCTGTAAGTGGAAAACTGTCAGATGTATATGGAAAGAAAAAAATCATGATAATCCTAATTTCAATTTATACTTTTGGGCTCATCATTTCTCCGTTCTCTTCGGATTTTATCATGTTACTAATATCAAGAATTTTACAAGGAATCGGAATATCCGTATTCCCTGTTACTTTCGGGCTTGTCAGGGAACAATTTCCGAGAAAAAAGCTAGCAGTAAGTCAAGGTATTATTAGCGCCATGTTTGCTGGTGGCGCTGTACTTGGACTTGCAATTGGGGGAACTATAGTGCAATATTTTGGATGGAGACTGACATTTTTTTCAATCATCCCAATAGCCATAATTCTGATTTCTATAATTTTCAAATTTATCCCAAAAGAAAAAGACGTATATGAAATTTCCAATCCCAACAAAGAGCGATCGCAGCAAAAATTTGATTTAATAGGCGCGATTTTATTAGGAGTTACCATTACTACATTTCTTTTATTCATCACATCCCTCAGAACTAGCAGTATTGATAATGATAATAATAATAAACAATTGTATTTATTTGGGATTGCTAATTCGGCCGCAATTTTTTTTATTATTTTTGTTGCAAGCTTTATTACTTTTTTTCTACACGAAAGAAAAACCAAGGAACCACTTATCACTTCACAATTATTCCTAGATAGAAGGATTTTGTCTTCAAATATAATTTTACTAATCGTAGGTATGTCAATGTTTACTATCTTTCAGACACTGCCCATATTGGCCCAAAGTCCATCCCCCGTAGGGTTTGACAACAGTGCGATTCAGATGTCGCTAGTCCAGCTGCCATTTGCACTTGTACTTTTAATATTGG
The DNA here is from genome assembly GCA_035454925.1 of Nitrososphaeraceae archaeon. Lineage (GTDB taxonomy): Archaea > Thermoproteota > Nitrososphaeria > Nitrososphaerales > Nitrososphaeraceae > TA-21. The sequence continues at coordinate 11,863 of DATIFZ010000064.1, read as the reverse complement.
GCCCTTTGGTTGGCGTAATCATAACTAGAATTGGTCAGACTACTCCTCTAGTGATTGGTACTATTGCCATGTCAATAGGTTTTTTCTTGCTTTTTTTTATTAGACCAAATGAATTCTATATATCTATATATTTAGTAATAATATCAATTGGAATTTCCTTAGCAAATGTGAGTAGTACTAATATCGTAATGATGCAAAGTTCATTCAAACAAATTGGAATCTCGCTTGGTATTAGTAACTTACTGAGAATAATAGGTAGTTCAATAGGTCCAACAATAGCAGGTTTATTCATGCAAACTCACCTATTTCCAATTGATTCACATAGTAACCAATTCCACTATTTTCCATCGTCATTCGCATATGATCTTATTTTTGGTACCATGTTAGGACTTTCATTATCTGCATTAGGTATATCGCTTTTTTTAATTAAGATTCGTCTCAAGAATGAGAATCATGAGCTCGGATAATAATTAACTTACAAGATGCTCTATTGTCATTAGTTTCCTGTGTTTGAAAATGTTACCTATTTTGAATACAATCAAAGATTCTAATATTTTGCCGAGGATTCCGTATGGGAACTCGAAGTGAATTTGATCGATTACTTCTGTCTTATGACAATTCACCTCCTTGAATGTATGTATGCTTCCAAATTTTAAAAGGTGGATCTCTATTTCGAACCATTTCATCCACGTACTCATATTTATCGAAAAAAGTTATTCTTGAGCACCATTTTGCAGTTATGATAAGTTTACCACTAAAACATGCTACACTACCTTTTTTTAGTATTTCATCAGAGCAGTATATCAAATTCAATTTTATCTCTTCCGGACTAATTACTTCGAGGTGTCTTATGTTAGTATAAAATTTCCACACTCTATCTATATCACAGTCCACTTCAAACTTATGAAAAAAGTGTATCATGTCGAATTTTTTTCAACCACTTGACAGGTTATTGGATGCATGTATAGAAACATATTGTTTAAAAATCCGCAGAAATAACATGACTTATGGTGAGAGTGACATCATCTAAAACTATCAACATACCACAAGAAAGTATTTTTTCCTTAATAAAAGATGTAGGCAGGCTACCGACATTATTTCCTGACAAATATAAGGCCTTCAAAATTGTGGAACAATCCGACAAATATATACTAACGGAAGAGATCGTTTCAATAGCGGGAAAAGAAATAAAACAGAAAATAAAACATATTTTGGAACCTAATCGATTGCTCAAAACCGAAGTTATTGAAGGGGATACAAGGGGAACGATTTTGATAATTGAATTAAATCCAAAATCCGAATCGAGTACAGAAATAAAGATAGATGCAGATATTAAATTTGGAAAAATAGGAACAGTATTTGGTGTTTTTGCAAAACACAAGATAAAAAATGAAATAGACAACCTAATAGAAAAATTTGCCAAAATAAAGTAAATGTTTCAATTACACGCATATGGACATAATAATCGAGTTTACTTATGACAATAAAGAATAATGATATACAGTTGTCAGTGATAGGATGATTGTAGCGGCGTAATTTCCCTTACACTCAGATTTTTAAAATCCCAAATCAGATTATCCGATCTGAATGTCGCAGTTGATCCTGAGTCTGTAATAATAAAGTCCTTGTCTTTGGAACAATCAGCACCAAAAAAATCAGAATCAGGCATTTTTGCGTACCAGCCACCGTCATCAACGAGATCAGTGACCTTGACCCAATAATTGGAATTTGTGTTATCAAGATATGATTCCAATTTTACCTCAGAATTATTGTTAATATTATACATCACTACCTTCCATCCAATCCACCTATCTATAAGAGGGGTAGTAACCTTGTTAGCGTGTCTTTCATCTGTGTAACCCCCGACGAACCATAGCTCTTTTTTCCAGCCTACTTTACCAGTGTCATAAAGTCCGCCCATATACGCCGTTGCTTCGCATGGAATTTGTTGATTATGTTTACCGCCTCTGGCGTACCAGGTAAGATCATTTTCTATTACTTTGTTGCTACTATTTTGAATTACTGAATGAATCTTTGCATAGCCTGTCATTTCCACATTCTTCCAATTTGTTTCGCCTTCTATTGTCTTTACATTCATCCTAACGACTGGAGCCGAAATTCTCCACGAGCCATCATTTTGTTTCGAAATATTAGGGCCAAAGGTAATCGAAAAATTTTCATCATCCATTGGATTTTTCATATTTACATACCACTCCCTACCATCGTCTTTCGTGGGATAAATTTCCCTGGTACCAAATTTGTCGTATCCTGCAGGATTTTGGTCAGATGTAAGTGCGTAAGATGTAATTGGATATAATGCGGATAGCTCAAATTGAGAAAAGTACAATGAAAATACAATAAACAAACTATAACCAACAATAACAGAGATAGTTTTCATGATTCAATTACCAAGAGTTGCAAAACAAAGTGCGATGTCAAGTTTTTTATTTGTTTTTGATAATCTTATTTCACCTTTTAGAGAGCACTAATTGATGAGATTTATTTCTGGATGTTATACACGCACAAGCTGAAACCAGGTTTTTGCAACAAAATTAATATCACTTGCACGAACCTTTATGTCTCAACTACATGTTTGATCCAGCTTCTAAGGATATGAAAGTGGTTCATATTGGATTTGATGATACTGATTCACAAAGAGGTAGATGCACTACAAATTTGGCCTATAAGATATCTTGCAAACTGAAAAATGAGATGGATTCTATTTTTGTTGATTACCCACTGCTTGTGAGGCTAAATCCAAATATACCTTGGAAAACTAGGGGTAATGGAGCCGTTTGCCTGAGGGTGAAATCAGAGCAACCTGATCAAATAATAGAATATTTGCTAGACAAAGTGAGAAGTGAATCTGATTTGTCTAATGGTGCCAATCCAGGGGTAGCAATATTCGAGGGAGAGGACATACCACTTGCTTTGAGGCAATTCAGTAGCAGAGCCATGTACGATGTCATTGATATCAAAGAGACTGAGAATTTGGCTTCACAGCTTTCCATACAAACTTTCAAGTTTGGTGAGGGACTTGGGATCATCGGTGCAGTGGCGTCAATTGGATCTTTGCTGGAATGTGATCATACGTACGAGGCAATTGCTTACAGGAAAGAACAGTTTTGCGGATCTCCTAGAGAAATTGACAGATCAAAGGTATTGAAGATAAGCACCGACACATACCCATTTACATTTAACAGCTATGATACTGTCCATGACAGAGTACTGGTTAGTCCTCACAGTCCGGACCCTGTCTTTTGTGGGATTAGAGGAGAAGACCCTTTTACGGTTATAAGAGCACTAGAGTATATTCTACCCATTGAAAGACTTGATGGATACATGGTTTTTAGGACAAATCAGGGTACAAATATGCATCTTCAAAATGATTTGTCCATGAAAAAACTCAGAGCCCATAATTCAGGATATATGAGATGCTTTGTTACCAATAAACCAAAAATTATTCAGGGGGGGCATGTCTTTTTTGAGGTATCAAATTTTAGTAACAACAGATATCAGGTTGCTGTTTACGAACCCACAGGTCTTGGAAGACTTGCTTCGAAATTAATAGAAGGAGATCATATAGATATTGGTATTTCCGTTAGTAAGGAGAATTCTAACGGCTCTAACGTACTCAATGTTGAATACCTTTCAATTTTAAATATCGTCGATGAAGTGACCGATATCAATCCATTATGCAATAAGTGTAGAAAAAGAATGAAATCGGAGGGGAAAAATAAGGGATTTCAATGCAAAATTTGTGGAGATAGAAGCGATTCGAAAGTAGTTGTTACTAACACCAGAGATCTACAAAGTGGCACTTATCTACCAAACCCAAAATCCCATCGACACTTGACAAAACCATTACATAGATTTGGAATGGAAAAGTCTTATCCATATCTTCCAAAAATTTTCAGGCCTCTCAACTCAGAATGGTTAAAATCTTTTTGAAAGATTCACCAGATTAACTTCTTATTTTGAGATTACTAGAATACGTAGCGGGGGGTTGATTTGAACTTACGGCCATCAAAGTCTACTCTAATGGAAACCGCTCTGCGGGTTATGAGCCCGCCGGGATAACTTAGCCTGTGATATCTGGCTTCCCCACCCCGCTATTAGCAAATTGAATGTTGGGGAAATATATCTCTGTCTGTAACTCAAAATAAATAAGAAATCGATAAAGTGTACGCTATCTCGATAGAGTCGGGAAAAATAAGAGCATAGTCATGGTAGATCGAACTTATGAAGACTTGATTCTAGTCATGGTTTTGACAGATTCCAATTAATTCAAGGTTCCCTTTCAAATCGTTTTGATTCAAGAAAACGCTGATTTGTATGACAACGGATGAAGCGGATTGGATAATGCTATTGGAGGTTTAATGCGGGGGGTGGGATTTGAACCCACGAACCCCTACGGGATGAGGTTTCCCAGCAAGATCAGTTCATCTGAGCATCGTGTCAGATTTGATCTCACGCCTTTGACCAAGCTTGGCAACCCCCGCACAAATATTCAGTCCATTCACCTTCATTTTGTGTAATTGAAGCAAAATGGACAGGACTTAACTTCAGTTTTTTGGCTTTCTTATTTTAACTCTTTTGCCATGGGAAGATGGAATAATCGACATTTTTGCGTTCTGAAATGTGGAACTCAACTCCTTTCCGTGAAAGAATCTGTCCAAAAAAATTGCCAGTGCTGCGATTTCTGAATGCGGCTGGTTTCCAACAGCAATATTCATGTCGGCCAATGAGTAAACTTCCCTCGGAACTTTGCTTGCTCCAATGACAACCAGTATTTTTTCAGTGTGTCCAAAATCAAGTGACAAGTTCTCTATGTTTATGCCATACATTGTTAAGTGTATAACGAATCCGTTATTCTTTTTCCATGAATTTATGACGGATTTCCAATTCTGAATAATTTCAATATCAAATTGTCTAGAACCACCCCAATCGGCGCAAACTTTTTTCATGGTCTCAAGTATGGAATCATCCACGTCGCTCATGAATATCTTCTTACAACCAAAAGCCCTTGACACTAAGGCAATATGGGTAGTTGTGCGATCATCCCGTACAAACCTATGGCCCAACCGTAGGACTGAAATGGACATTAATTATTGTCCACCTTCATTGTATCCACAAAGATCTTGGAACAGATAGTAGTGAGGAGAACATTAATGTTTGACCCAGTCTTTGAGGATATCATTACTACTTTATTATTACCTTCATTAAATATTCCCAGCTGCTTGCACTTTTCCATAGCCTCCTCAGGATTTACCAGGTCGATCTTGTTGAGTACATAGATTATTTTTCCGATTGATACTCCCAAGTGGATCAAAACAGTAAAACTACTAGATAGCTGTTTTTTAATCATTGCGTAACTCTGACTAATGTCTAATATTAGCAGGATGACATTTGAAAAGGTTAATTCTTGAAGAGTTGATTTAAAGGCGTCTATCATGTACGCAGGAAGTTTACTTATGAATCCCACTGTATCTGAGAACATTATTTTATTCCCGTCGATATTTACGACCCTGCTAGAGGTAGAAAGAGTTGTGAACAATTCAATACCTACCATTTTTGATTCTCCTGTCAAAAGATTAAACAGAGTTGTTTTGCCAACTGAGGTATACCCTATTATTGATACAGTTGGAAAACCAGATCTTGCCCTGCTAGTTCTTTGTAAAAGCTTTCTTTTTTCTTCTCGCATAAGTTTTTTTCTCAGGATGGATATTCTTCGTTTTATGTCCAATAAATGAACATCTGCATCATATTTTCCTAATCCAAAAAAGCCTGGTTGTTCTCCGCGCTTTGAGAGTCTCACCTTCTCTTTGATTCTTACTGCTTCATAATGTAATTCAGCAAGTTTGATTTGTATCTTGGATTCTTCTGTATTTGATCTCAGTCCAAAAATTTCGAGTATTAGTTTCTCTCTATCAATAATGTCAGTTTCGCACAGTTTCGCCAGATTATATTGTTGTGTTGGTTTCAAAACTTCATCGAATACTACAAACTCAATCTCCGATGACTTTATGATTTGACTAACATCATCTGCCTTTCCCTTACCAATACCAAATTTTGATCTTGTTAAATGCTTCTGAGTTACGGTACGCACTACCGAATAACCCGCAGATTCCGCCAATGACCTGGCTTCATCTGCAATGTGTTTAATTGGATAGGTAATTAGTAACGCAGATTTAACCACTGCTGTCTACCTCAGTATACAAAGATATTCGAAAAAACCTTTCTAGTTTTTTGGTTAGCTCTTCATCAGGTTTTATCGAGCCGCTTTCTATTTTCCGTAACAGTGATGCTCTTTCATTTAGTGAAAGTCCTAACTGTTCATGTGTAAGCCCCTTTGTCATTCTTGATTTTCGAATGACTTCAGAAAGATCGCTAACTAACATCCTAGTGTCATCAAATGTGATTTTTTCAGTCTTTACTATTTTCTTCGGCCTGAGAGGGCTTAATTTTTGAATATTTTGTTGGGAACTTGATGGTCTGCCCGTTTTTTGGATATTTTGTGAATTACTTGAGGGTTTGCCCCTTTTTGAACACGATTTGCACACTGTCAGCAAGTTGCCCTCAACATAAACTCTGTCAACCTTTTCGATTATCTGAATTCCGCATATTTCGCAAGTAGCCATAGATAGGTACTGTTGTTTGTACATCTTGTTTATTTTTTTCTAATTTATTGGATGAGCTTTTATATTTCAATGAATAGACCCAAAGTCATAACGCGGGATATCAGAGCGATGATATGCCAAAAATAGAGGAGACTCACTTTTTTAGAATTTCGAGCTTATGAAATCTTGAACAATTCGTGCTATGTTTTAAATATAGAAAAAAAATACAGTAACCAATTCATGAATTCGGCCGAAAAAATTTATTTTCATATAGATGCACTCTTTGGTAAGGGCGTTTCAAATGTATTACCAAAGGACGTTGAATTCACATATTCTAAAAAAACTGGAAGGATCAAGAGTTTCGGAATTAAAGACAAACTTATTGGTACTTTAAGGTCGGACGGAGGAATAGCACTTACTATCTTTGGCGCTTCTGTCTTTTTGAACTACAGCACCTTCAAAGAGAATTGTATCATTCCAATTCACGACGCCCTTCCTTCTGTAAGTGAGGGCAGGTCTCTATTCTGCAAACATGTGCAATGGTACGGAAGAAATATCAATATCGGATCGGAAGTAGTAGTTATAGATAAGAGCAATACCGTACTTGCGGTAGGAAAATCGGTTGTCAGTCAATCACAATTAGACGGTAGAATTGGAGATGTGGCGGTAAAAATTAGAGAAGGAATAAAAAGTAGAGGGGAGTAACAAAAACTATGATGCGCGGAAATCGCGATATGAGGCGGATGTTGGACAAGATGGGCCTCAATATGCAAGAAATGACAAATATTGAAGAAGTTGTTATAAGAACTGATTCGAAGGAGATTTTCTTAATCAAGCCACAAGTAATTGAAATGAAGGGAAAAGAAAGCACTATCTTTCAAATTATTGCTGGCGATATTGAAGAAAAAGAAAGAGAAGTTCCGACCTTTAGTGAAGAAGACATCATTCTTGTCATGCAACAATCTTCAAGTTCAAGAGAGAAGGCGATACTAGCCCTGACTGATACCAAGGGGGATATTGCACAGGCAATACTTAATCTAACAACATGAATCACCGGGCAAAAGCAATTGTCGCCAGTTAATGCAGAGTTAATATATGGTTTCCGGATTTTCTGATAGTGTATATGGCCGCTGTAGAAAAAATTATTACAGCACTGTCTGAGCTGGAAAAGGATATTGATAGTTTGTCAATGAAAGTTCAAGACATGAAAAAGAGAATCTTAACCAATTCTGACAAAGAGATTTCACAACTCAGAGAAAAGGTAATAGAGATTGCAAGGACTGAATCAGAAAAAATTATCATAACGGCCAAAAAGGAGGCAGAGGAGAAATCACAGAAAATTTTGGAAGATGCAGAAATTAATTTGACAAAACTAAAAGAAAATACGAAACTTTCATTTGATAAATCTGTAAAGTTAGTAGTCGATTCTGTGCTAAACAAAGGCGACACAGACTAGCAACAGGATTTTTTTTAAATTCAGTACTCAAAAAATTTAATAATAATTAATACTCATGGTATTTTGATTGGAAAGCCCTTAGAGACAAAACAAGACTCTAATCAGATTGTAGTAGCTACTGTAGAAGGTCGGCCATATTTTAAAATCGTAAGCATGCTTAAATCCATGAATATTAGTTTTTCTTCCCTCTCACCAGAAGAGGCTTCCAGGACAAATGCAAAAATAATCATAACTACCAAGAATGAAGCATCGTTATTTACAAGACAGGATCTAATATATGATTTCCAGCTTGACACATTTCCACCTCTTTTTAAGGCAATGTTATTAAAAAATTTGAATGGTAACTATTTTGAGGATATTTTAGTTGTGGGAGTAGATCCTGGAAATAGGATTGGAATCTATGTGCTATATTTGCACACAGAATTATACAGTACTGTCCAAAGCTCTTTGAAGGACGCGATAAAATTCATTACAAATATTCTTTCTTCTATAAAATCCAGCAAAAAGGTTCTCAAGATCGGGAATGGTGATTCTATTAAATGCAACCACATTGCCCAAGAAGTCAAAAATCTAAACAGAACAGTTAGAATAGAAATTGTTAATGAATTTGGCACATCACGCAATATTTTGCCAAATTGTCGCAGAAATAGGGATGTTGGGTCTGCCAAATCTATAGCCATGCGATCTGGTCGTATGTACTAACGTTGCTTTGCTTTTGCCGTTCAATAAAATGATGTGACGCATAGTGTAGAAATTGCAAGTAGGTTTAATTCGAAAATTTCAATCTAGGAGAATGCAAAAATATGAACTCATGAGAGATCAAATGATTTAGATATCTTGAATTATTAGATATTATTTGTTTACAATGAGCGAACCTCATCAAGGAAACTTTGTTGAGAAGAAAATAATCTTGAAATCAAATCGCGTTTTTTTTCTAAAATTCGTCGAATTTAATAATGGTTGTTTTGTTTCCTTTTCTGAAGATTTGTGCAAAATTGGCGGCATTCATGTTTCGGTTGCCTCTAACAATAGAACCCAAAGTGCCAGAGTAATACCAAACATAAAAGATCCCATATTTATGAAGACTCTTTCGGAAAAACTTTCATTAATGACGAATGGAATCACAATTACAAACTTGAACATCAAGAATCCATTGGCATTGAGCGAAATGCAAGAGTTGATGAATGAAGTATTAAAATTATTGGAAACAAAAACAAATGATTAACTATGAAAAAGTTTGAATTCGACAATATACTAGGCTTTACCGATTTTTTAAACGAATTAGAGAAAAATGATCAATTAATAAGAATAAAAAAATCAGTAGATCCAAAATTCGAACTCGCTGGAATTGTAAGCAAGCTAGACAAGGACAAGGCGGTAATTTTTGAATCTGTAAAAGATAGCAGGATTAAAGTGGCTGCAAACGTCTTGGGCACAAGATACAGAATTGCACTTTCAGTAAATTCAAAGAATGAAAACCTAATTCAGGAAAGAATTAATGAATGTATTAGAAACAAGTCTGAATTAAGAAATCTAACGGATAACAAGATTTGGGTTAAAAACTCTAAAAACTTATTTGACTTGCCAATAGTAACACATTTTGAGAAAGACTCTGGTGCTTTCATAACTTCATCGTTAGTCATTGCAAAAGATAAAGAAACAGGTTCTCAGAATCTTTCAACTCATCGGCTGTTGAGGTTGGACAATAAGAGAATGGCCATAAGAATGGTAGAAGGGAGACATCTCCATAAATGTTTTACCAATTCAAAGGACCTTAATGAGGACTTGCCTGTTTCGATAATAATTGGTACCCACCCAGCAGTATCAGTTGCTGCAGCTTATCAGGCACCATATGGGGAGAATGAACTGAACATAGCGAATTCGTTAACGAGAGACAAATTATCACTGACGAAGTCTCCGGGTACAGGACTCTATGTTCCCACAAACTCTGAGATCCTCTTAGAAGGAAGGATTCTTGCGGACGAAACAGCAGAGGAACAAATGGTGGAAATGTTAAGAACTTATGATATTAGAAGGAAACAACCAGTATTTGAATTACATAAAATCTACCTAACAAGTGATCCTATTTACCACGACATCCTGCCCGGCTATGGAGAACATAGATTATTGATGGGATTGCCGATAGAGTCTAAACTTTTTCATAGTGTGAAGGATGTCGTACCAGGTACCAGGAAAGTTCATTTGACAGATGGAGGTAGCAATTGGCTCGTTGCTGTGGTTCAAATAAGAAAAAGATTGGAAGGCGAGCCAAAAAATGCGATAATTGCTGCTTTCGCGGGACATCCGTCATTAAAAATTGCGGTTGTAGTTGATGATGACATAGATCCCACAAACCCAACTGAAGTGGAGTATGCAATTTCAACAAGGTGTCAGGCAGATAAGGATCTCATAGTAATCCCAAATTCAAAGGGATCAAGTTTGGATCCTTCAAGCGATCAGAATAATCTTCTGACTACAAAAATGGGAATAGATGCAACTGCAACTCTATTGAAGTCAAAAGACAGATTTGAAATTGCTAAAATACCTAGAGTTGAAAAAGTTAGATTATCAGACTATTTGTGAACAACCTTTTTTCGAGGATATTCTGGACATCTACGAAAATCTCATTTTGAGCCCCAAAATTGTCATATATAATAGATTAAATATCCAAAGCGCACATATTTCTGAGTACATGCCATGAAGCCCAACAATTTTGCAATGAGAGATTGGCATCTTGAACATGTTGAAAAAGTAATTCTCCGTTACATGAAGGGAATTTCCCCTGATGCATCATCCTTTGAAAAGCGCAATTTCAAAAAATATAGCACAATTTCCAGCTGTTCAAAGCAAATAGAATATGACATAAAACACGGAGTAACGGTCCAGGAGGTAACAGAACTCATGAACAAGATAAGAAACGATGCATCTTATTCTGAAGTAAGACAAAATCAAGATGCAATACAGAGATTAGATGAATTGGAAAGACAGCTTAATTCTCCAAAAAAAGTTAATTGGTAAAAAATTTATTTCTAGGGGGGTAATCTGAAGTACATGTCTGAAAATAGATTCGTATCTGGAAATATTATAATCCTATATTGCAATTTTGTGAAGTTGGAATCAAACGAACAGCTGCCGGATCATGTTGTGGATAGAATATCTGTGTGCACTAAATTATTTGAAAGAGTTATGAAATCCAAGCCAGATAAATCGGATACTTTCATCATGGTTGTTGCTGATAATAAAATAGGTAATTTGGTTAAGAATAGTCTTGTCAGCAAAGGTATCGAGGAATCAAAGATGGTAATTGATAGTTCTTGCGATAGCGTAGCGCATGTTTTTTCTAGAGTTATGGCCGAAGTGAAGAAGAAACCCAATCCTCCCGTAATCTATTTCATTAGTTCGTATCAGCAAAGAGACATTTTTGACGTGGCAACCGCAAATTACAAAGGTTACAAGATACAGTTTGAAGGAGCGTTTGACAAAAGGCCGTCAGAAAGTATACGGGAAGATGCCAAAAGGGAAAAAACGGACAAGAGATTTACAAATATCAAAGAAAAAGGCAAAAACAGGATGGTGGATATGCTCTTGAATTACATCTTTCCAGAAAGTAAAAAATAACAATGTTCACAAGATTTAATATCCAGATTATCATCGCATAAAAGATATGCGGTCATCGTCTAGTTTGGTTAGGACACTGGCCTTCCACTCCAAAACAAATTGGAGAAGAAAGCCCGTAACCCGGGACTCTACTTAGATGGAGCGGGAATTCAAATCCCGGTGACCGCAG
>DATIFZ010000063.1:0-28760 GCA_035454925.1 Nitrososphaeraceae archaeon | reverse complement strand
AAACTTGAATACGAGGGCATAAATTTGGAACTTCTTCAATACTTCTGTTCTGTATGCGTTAAAATCGGTGATATGTTTGATGAATAATTGGGCACACCATGTTGATGGAATAATTCCTTCACCAAGCAAAGGATACACGGTCCCTATTGATTCACCAACTCCAATCGTCTTCCGACCATCAGTAAAAGGCTCGGAATCTTTCGGTGGACTTATTCTAACAGGACGACCGACTTTTTTTATTATTTCGCATTTATGTTTTTTTAAAAATTGGTTGACAAATACGTTGTTATTTTTTCGTTCATAATCACCAGCACCAATATGCGCATAGCCATTTTCTAGTGGGAAGTACCAAAAATAACCCTTCATTGAAGGAAAAGCTTTCAAATAGAAATCATCGAAAGGAGTGTTATCTTGATATTTCACCTTGTACTGAATACATGGTATCCACATTTCGTTATGCGGACGTGGTAAATAGTTACGGTGAAAACCTGTGGAATCAACTATAATATCAAACTCAGATTCAAGAATCTCTTTCTTTGGAACGACTCCAAACTGGATGTTTGTACCTCTTGTCATATCTTTAATTAATTTTATTTTGTCATAAGTAACCATTCCTTTCAATCCAACATTAATGCTGTTGTCGCCTTTACTACTATGACCAATATCAACCATCATTTTTTTTCCCTCATGCAAAATGTAGTCATCAAAATTAAGACCGCATTGCTTAATCAAATCTTCCATAACGTTTTCACAAGTCGCCCAGGCACAAACTGCATCATGCTCCTCAACAGGCATTCTTTCAAATCCCTTAACGTAATTATCATGATCATTACCGAGTCCATTCATAAGATAAGCTCCTGCAACTCCCATGCCAACTACTGCTATCTTCATTTGGTAACGACTGATAACATATCGGTAAATAAAAACGTGCTGTTTTCGTCCGCCTATTTTATATCAATTATTACTTGGGCTGGGTGATAAGTTATATTGGTAATTGAAATTAGAATTTGGCGAAGAGTAATGTCAAATATTCCAAGATATACCAGGATTGGAATGCTTCTACTAGTCCTGGGAGCTATACTCGTAGGAATCGGTACTTATCTGAGCAGAGGTTCACTATCACTCTATGGATTTTTAATGGTCATCTGTGGATTTATCATATATTTCTCCTCTTCACTCGCAGCCAGAAGGAAAAAAATGCAACCATAAAGACACTTGATATGATCTAAATTATACTCGATTATGCGACATAGATTGTACGGCGTTTAGAAAGAAGAAATGTATTAATTTTTAATTAAACTTATAAATTGTAACTAGTTATCGTATGCTGAAGCTAATTGGAAGGTAGTACTATAGGTAATGAAGACAATTTCGAGGATCTAGACACGGTCTTTGCGGAAAAGTCAGAAATCAAGAGTGAAACTACCTCCGATATGTCCGAAAATATAGACAAAGGAGATGCAGTGCAAGCTGACGCTTTTGAATTAGACACAAAGATTGAAAAATCAGAAGACACTGGGACAAGCACTGAAAGTTCTCAAATACGGCCTGATAGTCAAGAATCAGATTCAAAATTTTTTGCAATTAGGACAACAGGTGGTCAGGAGCACATTGTTGTAAATCTAGCACAAAATAGAATAAATTCAAAGAAAATTCCTGTACGTTCCATATTATTACTAGATAGCTTCAAGGGATACATAATAATTGAAGCTCCAAATTCCAATATTGCCTACGATGCTCTGATTGGGGTAAGACACGTAAAAGGACAGATCCGTGGAGAATTACCTTACAAAGACATTGAAAACTATTTGGTGAAAAGACCGGTAGTATCCGAATTGAATATAGACGATACTGTTGAAGTCATTGCTGGCCCGTTTAAATCTATGAAGGCAAAGATAACCAGAGTTGATTATGAAAAGCAAGAGGCAACCGTGCTTCTACTTGATTCGCCATATCAAATACCCGTGACGGTAGACGCAAATTATCTTAAAAAGGCCTCGTAAGCTGGTGCATACTATTAAATTAAAGAACATAACTCTAAATCTAGTCTGACATGGAACAAAAAAAGACAATTTCTGCTCTTGTAAGTGGTGGCGAGGCTAGTGCTGGCCCTCCACTCGGACCTGCCTTAGGCCCGCTGGGTATTAACGTATTGCAAGTAGTAAATACAATAAATGAAAAAACTAAAGAATTTCACGGAATGAAAGTTCCTGTAAAAGTTGAGGTCGATCCAGATACAAAAAAATTCAACGTTGAGGTCGGTGTCCCACCAACTACCGCATTAGTAGCAAAGGAAGCTAACATATCTAAAGGATCAGGTACAGCAGGAAAAGACTATGTTGGAAATATTTCCATGGAAGGAATTGTAAAAATAGCTAAAATGAAAATTGATGTTTCATATGCAACCACAATAAAATCAAGCGCGAAGGAAATTATAGGTTCTTGTGTGAGCAGTGGCATTAAAGTAGAAAATAAACCAGCAAAAGAAATATACTCTGATCTGAATGACGGAAAATTTGACCAAATACTGGTCTAGATTCATTATTACTTTTATTTGTAGCAAGTTTAAAATATCCCAAAACTGAATTTTAGATCAAGTTTTAGGAGATATGATATAATAAATGTCAATTCAACAAGGTTCAGCAGGTGGTATGCCTGTATTAATATTGAAAGAAGGCGCAAGTCAAACAAAAGGACGCGATGCACAAAAAAATAACATTGCCGCTGCAAAATTGATTGCTGAAGTACTAAGGACCTCTTTGGGTCCAAGAGGCATGGACAAGATGTTAGTAGATGGATTAGGTGATGTAACAATAACAAATGATGGTGCAACAATACTAAAGGAAATTGACGTTCAGCATCCAGCAGCCAAAATGATGGTAGAAATAAGTAAAGCCACCGATAATGAGGTAGGTGATGGAACTTCATCAGTAGTAGTTTTAGCTGGTGCATTGATTGAAAAGGCCGAAGAATTAATCACAAACGATGTTCATCCAACTATTATTGTTGACGGGTATAGAAAAAGTGCCATAAAAAGTATTGAATTCTTTAATAGTGTAGCACGAAAAATAGAAGCGGGCAATAAATCCGAGTTAATCAAAGTCGCAAGAACATCCATGCAAACTAAACTTGTTTCGAAGGAATCTAGTGAATTGGCAGAATTAGTTGTTAATGCAGCTTTACAAGTTTCAGAACCAAGTGAATCTGGACATCTTGTAGATCTTGATGATGTAAAAGTAGAAAAGAAAGCAGGCGGTTCATTGCGAGATACTAAACTGATTAAAGGAGTCGTGCTTGATAAGGAAGTTGTTCATGGAGGAATGCCAAAGAGAATTGAAAAGGCAAAAATTGCACTTGTCAATTCAGCCTTAGAAATCGAGAAAACCGAATTTGATGCCAAGATTAACATTAGTTCACCAGATCAGATGAAGATGTTTCTTGAGGAAGAAAATAAGATGCTAAAGAGTATGGTAGATAAGATAATTTCGTCTGGTGCAAATGTAACCATCTGCCAGAAAGGTATTGACGATGTCGCTCAACACTATCTGGCAAAATCCAATATTTTGGCTGTTCGCAGAGTAAAGGAAAGTGACATGACTAAATTGGCCAGAGCTACAGGTGCCCGAATTGTTAATAACCTTGAGGACTTGAGTTCCAAGGATCTTGGTTCTGCGGATCTCGTAGAGGAAAGAAAGGTTGAAACTGATAAGTGGGTTTTCATTGAGGGTTGCAAACATCCAAAAGCTGTTACCATTCTCATTAGAGGAGGTTCACAGAGGGTCGTTGATGAGGCGGAACGGGCATTACATGACGCCCTTATGGTTACCAAAGATGTTATGGAAAAGCCATTCATAGTCGCAGGTGGTGGATCCCCAGAATCTTTTGTTGCAGGAAAATTAAGGGACTGGTCCTCGACATTATCTGGAAGAGAACAATTAGCTGCTGATAAATTTGCAGAATCGCTCGAGGTTATTCCACTAGCTTTAGCAGAGAATGCTGGTATGGATCCCATAGATACACTAACGGAATTACGTTCCAAACAAGCTAAGGGATCGAAGTGGAGTGGAATTGATGCAAGAAGTGCAAAGGTTGTAGATATGTCAAAACTAGATATTGTAGAACCACTCAGCGTCAAGGAACAAATTATCAAATCAGCAACAGAAGTTGCATCCATGATTCTTAGAATAGATGACGTAATAGCTTCAAGTAAGTCTGGAGCTGGCGGTCCTCCTGGTGGTATGCCTCCAGGAATGGGAGAAATGTAAGTAAAAACAGGCATAGAAGATATACAGCCACTATCTCTTTCTTTGTTCATTTTTTAATTCTATCTCAATTACCTGCTTGACCCATTTTCCAGTGTGACTTATTTTCTGTAGTCTGTTTAGATATTCAATCCAAGAAATTTCGCCATAGGATCTTTTCCAAGTTTCATAATGAGCCTTTAGAGACTGTAATGCATCATAATGATATTCGCAATATTGCCGTTCGACAGCTTTCCTCATACATAGTATACATCTCGATTCAAGATTCCGTGTCATCATCCTTTACCTGATATCGCCCACTTCATTGCAATTGCGTCGAATGTATATGTTGTAAGCTGTCTATTCGTTTCAAGATTTTTTACTTGTACGTGTATGGAATCTGTCATATGTTCAATTTTTTCAATGGCATACTCAAACTGTGGACCGATGTCATTGGTTAGCAAAAAAACTACCCTTGAATTTATGTCAGCCGATATTCCAGAAAAAGATAGTATTATTTTCAATCCTTTACTACCCCTTCTGCGTTTCATTTCGTTAAATAAGGCCTTAATTTTCTGCCAATTATCAAAACCAAATAGTCTAAAGAAATTATCATCATAGGGCACCGGAAATTCGAATTTTAGCAGAGTTACAAGCTCAGATTCCTCTACCAAAATTTTTTCATCCACGGAGGAAAACTTGGATAAGGTATGATAGATTACTTCTATCTCAAATGGCGATAATCCAAAGTATTCGAATTTAATCGCATCATTCAATCTAGATATTGATTGTATTGCAAGGGATTAATCTTTTGACATGGATGAATTTCATTTTGCAACTATTTCGGTAGATTTTTAAGTGTACGCTAATACAATTTCGTCGACGATTGAACTCAATTAAGATTCTCGAAAAGGATAATAATCATATTGAAATTGAATTTAACGATATTCCAAGACAGTATGTCAATGCTTTAAGAAGACTGTCTATCAGTCAGGTTCCTACTTTTGCAATTGATGATGTAGTGATACTAGAAAACTCATCTGTCATGCATGATGAAGCTATTGCTCATAGACTAGGGCTGATTCCATTGCGAACAGATCTCGAGAGATTTGTATTGCCGCACCTCTGTGATTGTAATAGCTCTCTGGGCTGTTCAAAGTGTAGAGTATTGTTAGTTCTAGATGCTGAATCTCAAGATAAAACTAAAGTTATTACTTCTGCAGATTTAATATCTGAAGATGATGTTGTGAAACCTGTTAATAATGAAATACCTATAGTTTCTCTGGCCCCAGGTCAAAAACTAAAGTTTGAGGCATACGCACGACTAGGAATCGGGAAAAGTCATGCAAAATGGCAGCCAACTTCCGTAGCTGTAGTGAAAGATAGCAAGAAAGAGGATGATTGCATACTGGTAATAGAAACTAATGGTGCATTAACACCAGAAGAGATTGTATTAGAAGCAGCAAAGATACTAGGCTCAAAAATAAAGGAATTTGATAATGTTGTTCAATCTTTATCGGTACCAAAGAATATTTAGATATAGATTTATTTGGGATTTAAGGATAGCGAGTATATTTCATGTTTCCTGATACTTTAAACAATGCGATTTGGACATTGAGGAATGCATCAAAGCAAAATAAAGTGCCGATATGGAAAACTGTAATTAAGGAGCTTTCCAGGTCGAGATCTAATAGAAGGCAAGTTAACATTGGTCAACTGGCCCATGTTACTAAGGATAAAGAAGTTGTAATAGTGCCAGGCAAAATATTAGGTTCTGGTGACATTAGCCACAAGCTAACAATCTGGTGTTTTGCGATATCAGAAGCAGCCACAAAAAAAATACTTGACGCAGGTGGAAAAATTCTTGCTCTGGATAATTTGATAAAGAAATATCCAGATGGTAAGGGGGTAAGAATAATTGGCTAAGCAACTTGCTGAACAAAAACAAAGGCCAAATCAGATTTTGACTATTGACGCGAAGGATTGTATTGCGGGAAGAATGTGTTCCCATATTTCAAAACTCTTGCTCCAAGGTCATCATGTCAGAGTTGTAAATGCTGAAAAAAGTATGATTTCCGGCAATAGATACAAAACTATAGAAGAGTACAAAGAATATCTGACAATTTCATCTGCTACAAATCCTATACACGGTCCATTCCATCCAAGAAAGCCTGATAGAATTCTTACAAGAATGGTTAGAGGCATGCTACCAAAAAGAAAATCTAGTGGATTGATAGCATTAAAGAGATTGAGAATCTATGTCGCAATCCCACCAGATCTAAAGAATGCAAAGCTCGAGACATTTGAGGATTCTAAAATAAGAAAACCATCATCATATTTTATAACACTTGGCGAAGTGGCAAAACAGATTGGTTGGAAGGGGTTGGATAGTTATGAATAAAATAGATCTTTATCCTGGACAAAGAAAATCAAGCAGGGCTGTTGCCACCATTTCAAAAGGGAGCGGAAAAGTTAGAATAAACAACATACCGGCTGAGTTGCTAAATTCCGAAGTTGCAAGAGAATTGGTTCTTGTTCCGCTTAAATTGATTGGTGAATATAGAGACAAGGTAGATATTAGTGTCAAGGTGCACGGGGGCGGCTTTATGGGACAGGCGTTTGCAAGTACAGTTGCAATCAGTCGCGCATTAACAGGCAGCGGAAAGGGTGGACGAGATCCAAAAGACCACCCCTTTGCAAGAAGTATACGAACAGAAATTCGTAAAAGGATTACCGAATTTGATAGACACTTGTTATCAGGCGATCCCAGACAAACAGAATCAAAGAAATTTGGTGGTTCTGGCGCAAGACGCAGAAAGCAAAAATCGTACCGTTAAATTTTTACTCTATTTTTTTATTATTGGTAATCAAACGTTTCTAGCAGGCTTAATTACCTTGTTACCCGCAGATCAGATTCCCAAAGATTATTATCTTTTTACAACATCCTTACGATCTGGAGATATATAGAATTCAGATAACTTTTTGTCATAGCATGCACTACAGAGATATCCTGAAATGTTCCACTCAATCATTGACTTGTACCTAAAAGTCAACTTGTTACCACACAGTGCACATTTTAGCTCATTTTTGTCCATCAATATGAGTCCAATCTGGAGTAAATTAAAAGTTGTGAAAAAAAGTCAATTATCATAAGGCCATCTTAGGAGTTCCATCCACCATCAAATTATTCATGATGACGACAATACAAGCAATATTTTAAATTAGGACCTTAAGGTCACCATACACACATTACAATGAACGCTAAAGAATCATACTACAAAGTGTTTGATCTTCTTGAAAAGCATCATAATTGGTTTAAATCTTCCATACCTCTAATTGCAAGTGAAAATATTCCAAGTCCTGCTGTACGAGAAGCGATTGTCTCTGACTTTGGGAATAGGTATGCAGAAGGATGGCCTGGTGAACGGGTCTACGCTGGATGTATTTACATTGATGAAGTGGAAATAATATGCAACGAATTAGCAAGAAAAGTTTTTAAATCTGAATTTGCCGACTGCCGAGCCACCTCTGGCGTAGTTGCAAACCTTGCAATATATTCTGCTTTTTCTAATCCTGGGGACTACATGCTAGCTGCGTCTATCCCCACTGGGGGACATATTTCACATGGTAAGAAAGAACACTCGGGAACAGCTGGTCTTGTGCACGGATTAAACATAGAACACTATCCTTTCTCAAAAGAAGATATGACTATTGACGTTGACGCCACCAAGAAAAAGGTCAGTGAAATGATTACAAATGGCAAAAAACCTTCTATTGCAATGTTTGGTGGAAGTCTATTCCTTTTTCCTCACCCAGTTAAAGAATTGGCTAGTTTTATGCACGATAATAATATTTACATCAATTATGATGGAGCTCATGTAGCAGGATTGATAGCCGGAGGACAATTTCAAGATCCAATTGGAGAGGGAACAGATTCTATGACAATGAGCTCCCACAAGACTCTCTGGGGTCCACAGGGAGGAATAATCGTTTCACAAGAGCGCTATGCAGATAGCATAAAGAAAGCTATTTTTCCAGGAAATACAAGCAGCCATCATCTCCATCACGTAGCAGGAAAAGCTATAGCCTTAGCAGAGTCCTTAGAATTCGGAAAGGAATATGCAAAACAAGTCATAAGCAATGCAAAAACACTTGCCCAATCACTTGCAAATTTTGGTTTTAGAGTTTTAGGAGAAAAACGTGGATACACAGAATCACATCAGCTGGCTGTAGATGTTTCCAATTTTGGAGATGGGGGAACTATTGAAAAAGAACTAGAGAAAGCAAACATTATTCTTAACAGACAGCTTCTACCGGGTGATATCAAATCTGGTAAACATTACATGCACCCAAGTGGAGTAAGGATAGGTGTTCCAGAAGTAACCAGATTAGGTATGAAGGAAAGTGAAATGAAAGAGATAGCATCGTTTATCAAACAGATTGTAATAGACAAGTCAGATCCCAATAAAGTTGGTAGCGCTGTGTCGAAGTTTCGTGAACAGTTTCAAAAAGTACAGTATGCGTTTGAAAATGCGACAGATGCCTACGAATATATTAAAATACGAGCATGAGGAAAAAGCCTCATCGTTAGTTAACTATCATAGTATGACATCTAAATTCTAAGAAATACTTTGAGAAATGAGTAATGTCATATCCATTTACATATTATCGAATATTTTTTACACTTAGCTTAACTTTTTTGACTAAAAATGCATAGAAAAATCTAGAAATTTGTCGAAATTTTATAGATAACCATAATTTTTTCTTAGAAAAAGTATAATATTCAATATTGACTATGAACTAACACTAGAGAATATTTCACAAAAATATGAAATAAGCAACAAATAATACTTCATATGCCCTCACAAATTCAAAATTCTTATATTAAAATACATCATTACACAAAATTAATGTAGTGTATTAATTTATTTATGATGAATTAAACCCTAGAACCAATGAACAAGAAACAACCAATGAAATCTGCGTTTCTGGTAGCATCGCTATTAACTCTAATGTTTGGAGTCTCATCTGTAGCTACTAATAATAGTCCATTATATGCCGCCAAGAATATCTGGAATGATGATGACACAATGGAGGAACTTGTGAAAGATATTGACAATGGTAAGGATAATGATGATACTATGAATTGGAAGGAATTCAAAAATTCAAAGATTTTCAAACAAGAAGATATTGAAACACAAGAGTGCATCAAAAACAGACAGGATCTTTCAAATAATCTAGCAGATTATGAAGTGCTTCGATGCTTTGAAGATTCAGGCTATGCTTATGATAACTAGAATCTAGAGCTAGCTCCAGTAGTCAATCCAACTTTTTTTACTTTCTTTCTCGATATCAGTAAATTTACCAAGATATAGTATCATAAACCTAAATAAAGTAAAGATCATGTTTTTATAGATTATATATATTAAACACAGCTAAATTAATAATATTAAATGTTCACAAAGATACTGGTGCCAGTTGATGGATCGGATAATTCTTACAGGGCATTAGAGGCTGCATTAATTCTTTCAGAAAAATTAGGTTCAAATATTTCTGTAGTTAATGTAATGGAACAAGTACCTATAACCCATATCGAATCAGAAAAACTACTGAGTGAACTACTAGAAGCCTACAAGAAAGAAAATCAAGAAATATTATCAAAATGTTCGGATATTGCTCGTCAAAAAGGAATAACTATTAAAACAGTTCTTCTTCAGGGAAATCCGGCTCCAGTTATTTTGGACTATAGTAAAAAAGAGAATTTTGACCTTGTAATCATGGGAAGTCGAGGAATGGGCAAGTTTAAGGAGTTAATAATAGGAAGTGTGTCAAGTAAGATTGTGCATCATTCGCCATGCGCAATTATGATAATAAGGTAAATTTGGGTGCTCATGATTCATGTTTATTTTTGATCCGCTCAACTTAGATTACAATGAATGGCATTATCACTAATCTGATTTGAATATAGAAAATTGTCTCCAGAGCTTGACTCATTTACCATCAGCGAAAAAGAGGGTCTCTACAAGGCCGTTTTTTCACGAAGAGATATCAGATCTCATTTTGTTGATAAAAAAATTCCAAATGAAACGCTTGCAAAAATTCTAAATGCAGCACATCATGCCCCATCTGTTGGCTACTCACAACCTTGGGATTTTATTCTAATTAAAAATAAAGATACAAAACTAAATGTGAAGAATTCCTTTGTTCAAGAACGAGAAAAATCTATTTCTTTGCTTGATAACGATTTAGAAAGACAGGATAAATATGTCAAACTAAAATTAGAAGGTATTCTGGAATCTGATATTAATATTTGTGTGACATATGATCCTGAAAGATTTGGACCTTTTGTTTTAGGCAGAACATCCATACCAGAAACAGGTGAATACAGTGTTTGTTGTGCGATTCAGAATTTATGGTTAGCTGCGAGGGCGGAGGGAATCGGGGTAGGTTGGGTAAGCATACTTGCAATTGATGATTTACGAAATATTTTAGGAATACCCAAACATGTTAAACCAATAGCATACCTATGTCTCGGATATGTCAATAAATTCGAAGACAAACCCGATTTAGAAAGGGTTGGATGGCTAAAAAGAACGATACTTTCTAAAGTAATTCACTATGAAAATTGGAATAGCACAGAATCGAATAGTTGGAGTAAGACAAACAATATCATAAAGAAACTGGATGATAATTCGGTTTAAGTTTAATTTTATTTACGTTATTAAATAGCAATAAGTGATAATTTGAAAAAAACTGCGATAAAGATATACGATACTAAGAAGCTAGTTTCTGGTACTGCCTTTAGAGTTTATGTTGGTTTTGATATGTTTGCGAAGTACTTTTTTTATGGTTTTGGTAACAATAGGAATTATTCTGGGATCATCAACTTTTGGAATTATGTAATCATATCGAAGATGAATATCTCCAACAATATTCGCAATAGCATTTGCTACAGATACAAGCATAGACTCGCTTAGATTATTTGCCCGAAGGTCGAGAAGAGCTCTAATTACAGAAGGAAATACTACAGCGTTGTTAATCTGGTTAGGAAAGTCCGACCTTCCTGTTGCAACTATTTTTGCACCATATTTTAATGCAGAACTAGGAATTATTTCAGGATCCGGATTACTTAGAGCGAAAACAATCGCATCCTTCCTCATGGATTCTATCATATTTTTACTCAAAAGATCGGCCTTTCCAGAAACACCAATAAAAACGTCTGATTCCCTAATAACGTCTTGCAGGGTCCCTCGTAATTTTCTGATGTTTGTGTTAAGTGATATCTCTTTCTTGTATGGATTATTATCAGTAATATCCGGTCTTCCACTATATATCGCTCCCTTAGTATCGGTAACCATAATATCCTTACATCCTGATGTTTGCAATATCTTGAATATTCCATAACCTGCCGATCCCGACCCGGATATCACAATACGTACCTCATCCAGTTCCTTCTTTACCAACTTGAGAGCGTTTATGAGACCCGCAAGAGTAATTATGGCAGTACCGTGTTGGTCATCATGAAAAATGGGTAATGAGATTTCTTTGCTTAATCGTTCAACAATTTCCAGGACTTTAGGCGATTCTATATCTTCTATATTAATTGCCCCAAAATTTGGCTGTATTACTTTGACGAACTTGATAATTTCCTCTTTATCCTGAGTGTTAATGCATAATGGAATTGCGTTTACGTCTCCTAAGGCTTTGAATAAGACAGATTTTCCCTCCATTACTGGTAGAGCAGCTTCTGGACCAATATCACCCAGTCCAAGAACCCTTGTTCCATCACATATTATTGCTACATTATTCCATTTTGAGGTATAATCATAAGCTAATTTCTTACGATGAGCTATTTCTAAAGCTACATAAGCAACGCCAGGAGTATATATCAATCCTAGCGTCCCTTTTTCTTCAAACGCATTGTCTAAAGAAACTCTACTTTGGATCTCTATTTTTCCTTTCAACATCTTGTGAAGATTTATCGAGTCCTCTTTGATTGTCAAATGAATTCCATTCTGAATTCAATTATATTTTATTTTGTTTTTGGGATTTCATTAGAACGTTATTCATGCCAGAGCGCATGGAGATAGGGCTTAACCCCATCTCCCCCCCTATCAAGTTATACATGTTTTATAAATCAAGATTCTGAACATTCAGAAGTGTCTAACCATACAGTATCTATAAGAAATAAACAAATGAATGGTACGGAATTGGAATCGCAATATGCTGTCAAGACGGGAAATCAGAATGAGACTAAGAAAAATATTACAGATAGCATAGAATATGAAATCGAATGTCCAAGGTGCTATAATGTTATGACTCTATGCTCAAACTTTGATACTCTCTTCTATAGTTGTGAAGAATGTGATTTCTCGTTATATACATTCAAGTAATTCTTGTACATATTTCAAATACTAGAAATTATTTTGACTTGCATGAGTATAATTTCCATCTCTATCTAACATGAATTCAAATTCTATTTTAAGTATAGTCCATATTTCCAATCTGAAGATTCCATTTCTTTAAGAAATGAAAGCAAAACGTCTTCTAAGATCTGCAGAATTTCGTGACCCTTTTTGACACTTGCTTTTTGAGGTGCACCGGTAGCTCCAGTCGAAGTCAATTCATCAAATTTCCAAAATATTCTGATATTTTCAGGTAGTTTAGGAACAATTTCCCTTGGTGCTAGTTCTATATTTACTAAATCTGGGCGGATTGCAAGAAGTGCAGAAGTCTCTGCTTCACCGCCATGACCAAGTCCGCTCCAAACTTCAAAGAGATCTTTTTTTAGTTGGCCAACTAGAACCCACCAGGCTTCAAGACATGCTATGGTCATGTTAGGATGTTTATTTTTTATCAATCTGGCTGAAATTTCTATTGGGCCGATATTTCCATCGTGACCATTTATTATAAGTACGCGGCTAATATGATTCTGGACAAGACTTGAAAGTAAATCACAAATTAAACCTACGAGGGTTTCAGGATTAATACTCATAGTCATCTGAAATTGGTCATGATGCAAACTTACTCCGTATGGAATGGGGGGAAAAACAATAACATTATTTGCCCTAGTAGCAACTCTTTTTGCAACTTCTATAGGGAAAATAAAATCGGATCCAAATGGCATGTGATTCCCATGGTTTTCACAAGCACCAAAGACCAAAATCGCAACGGTTTTTTCATTTATTGTTCTACGAACTTCTGTCGCATTCATTTCTTCAATAAACCGCTTATGATTTTCACCTAATGTCGCACTTGTCATAGCCAATAGATGCTTATCATTCTTTTATAAAATCTGCTAAGTTTCTTGACGGTTGCTATGTATTCGCCAAATAATCCTCTAGGATAATTGATTTCAGATTCATCCTAACCCAGTATCCATCATTAATAAAATTATAATTCATCGTCTAAAGAATCACATCTTGTAAAATATTCGAATAAATGAGTTACATCATAGTACATATCACTAGTGATATGTTTGGTGTCGAATTTATTTAAACCCTATAATATTATAGTATATCCATGGTCCATGCATATGTCTTGATCTGTTGTGATCTAGCCTCGTCAGATAAGGTAACAGAAGAACTCGGAAAAATTGAAGGTGTAGAAGAAGTATCCCCTGTTTCTGGAGTTTACGACATTGTTGTCAGAATATCTGCCTCAACGGAGGAGCAATTAAAATCGATATATATGGATGTTAGAAAAATGAACAAAGTATTAACGACAATAACACTAATTGTTTCTAAAACGTTGTGATGTATTATTATCTTTTAAATTTTTTTGCATATTAGCAAGATAAGGCTTCGAGAAAAATGTAGCATAACAGTCACGGATGAATTTTACGTTGGTTGGTTCTCTTACAAGCTGACCATTTGGAGATGAAATATTTTCGTAAGCACATGCATATTGAAGTGCAACAATATTGGATAACGCAAAAAGTACATTAAATCAATTGATCACACACTATTATTTTACTTTAGAGCAAAACGATACTTGCTACAGTAACATGACGTTTTCAAATGAATAATATGAAAATTGTTCAGATGCCTATTCATAAAGTGTAGCTTTTAATAACCAATTTGTCACTTTCCAATCGGTTAACATTTAAATATAGTGCTTCAAATTAACAAAAAGCCTAAATTTCTCTTAAACTGATGAGTTTATGAGCTAAATATTGAAAAACTAACAAATCGGTTTTGCAAATTTGGACTCGACAGCATTAGTAGGAAGTTAACATTAATCTTTTAAGACCTAAAGAATGCAGGAAAGACTACTCGGAATTACTCAAATGTACTTGGATTCATTCAGATTATCTTGAAGAGATGAACAAATATAGTAGAAAAATCAACAGTCATTCCTTACAAATTATTTAAGGATTTCAAAAGATTTATTTATGATAATTTAGAATTTTAAATGATGAACAATTCACGGCAGATAGTAAGCATATCTCTCTTATTAGGAACAATTATAGCTGTAAGTGCATTCTCCATTGTTTTTAATAGCATTCCAGTGGAAGCTTTACACAAGGAAGAACAATTCTTAGAAAATTTTGATGATCTAGCGGATTATGCAAAAGCCGTAAGAAATGGTGACAGTGATTTTGAAGAAATACCTATACAGTCAATGAAGCAAGCAGACATTTATGATGACGCAAATGATAGTCTGAAAGACTGCATAGACCAAGCAGCAGAAATAGGCGATAGTCTTACTGATAGAGAAGTAGTTCACTGTGTAGACAATGTAAACTATTTCAATAATAAATACTCAAATAGTACTGTTCCTACTACTGAGACTTCTACCTCAACTACTGGCTTGAATACCGGAACTGATACCACATCAACCTCTAATGCTGATACTAACACTGCTGATACTAACACTGCTGATACTAACACTGCTGATACTAACACTGCTGATACCACATCAACCTCCGATAATTCTAATAAAAACACTTTGGTTGATGAATTAGTTAAAACAGGAAAGTTTACGGAAGCCGAAGCCAAAGAATTCGTGAATAATAATATGCAGAGTGGAACTGGAACTGATACTACATCCGATACCACATCAACCTCTAATGCTGATACCACATCAACCTCTAATGCTGATACCAAAACTGATAGTTCTGCGTCCGATGATACTTCAACCAACAACGAAGACAACAACGATCAATCTTCAAATAATAACAGCAATAATCCTGAAGACTATGGCGGCCTTGATGAGTTGGTCAAGGACATAAAAAATGGCAATATAGATACTGAAGAAATATCATTGAGTGCTTTCCAAAATTCAGGTGCTTATCAAGGAGCTGATCAAGAAACCCAAGACTGTATAGATCTAGCAGGAAAAATAGGACATAATCTTGGTGATCAGGAAATAGTGAACTGTTCTGAGGATCCAAACTTTTACAAGAACGAAATATCTAACAACAATGACAACAATGCTGACGATAGCAACAACAATGCTGACGATAGCAACAACAATGCTGACGAGAATAGCGACAGTAGCAACGACAACAACAACTAATGAAAACAACTGATGATACTGGTAACTAGTATTATCAACACCTTTTATTTTATTTGATAACTTAAGACAAACAATCCCATACTACTAGCAATCATAATAATCCATACGATCTTATTCCAACTAAAAATTTTCTGACCATCAAGGTTTCCAAATGGAAATAAATTAAACAACGCAATCCAAGAATTAAATGATGTTCCTGTATGGAAGTAACCTACACCTGCAAACTTGTAAGATAACAACAAAAAAATCAATCCCATGACAAGATTAGTAAGCGGTCCAATGAATGCAACCCTTCCAAATTTATTTCTGTCCGATAAGTCTATCATAACAGCACCTGGAGCTATAAATTTGAATGGAATAAATGGAAGTACTGAAATGGCTGTTACGACTAGTCCATACAGGCTTGCTCGAAACTCTGCCCAACTTCCGTAAAATTGGGCTAGCAATTTATGTGCTAATTCATGCACCAGAAAGGCACTAACAAAAATTAACAAAAATTGCCAAGATATATTTTTATATCCACTGAATGACAATCCAACACCAGTTTCACTGAATGACAATCCAACAGCAGTTACTAAAATAGTAGCAATGGACAAGTGAAGTATCTCCAATTTAGAAAATTTTATCTTAAATAATGCTCTAAGATTTGAATTCTTGGTATAGCTATTCACCATATTTTTTCTGTCAATGTACTCTCTCAGAGAAACGCATGAGTGATTTATTGGTATTCTGTGTAGACTACAGAATATTTTGTTACAATAATTACACCTAAAAGGTATACTTTCATTCACATCACAAATTTCACATTTCATAAGCTTCCTATATTCACTCTTTGAACTAGCGGTATACTTACTGCCCGGTTGTCACATTTAAAAGTGTGTTTTCAATATCCTGTAGTTCATAAATAATCATATTAAAAAAGAGCTTACTTATGTTGATTTTTAGAGAATCAAATGTCAATCCTGCCCTAATTTGACAAATTAACAATCGCAATCTATATGAACTTTGTACCACTGTAAATAGAATAGATTTACTTTGTCTAGCGATGATAATTCACACGAAGTTGACGATAAGCTTGTCCAACGATATGATACCATCTTAAAAGAGAGTGCACTGCTCAGTACCTTTTCAGGGATCCTCTTTGGATTTCTATTGAATATGGCCGTAACTGTGCCCGAAAATTTCTTATTAATTGATAAGATAACTCTTCTTGTAGCTCTATATTCCACAACCGTAGCAGCTTCTTTATTTGTCATGCCTGTCGTTTATCACCACTTACAATATCCATATGGAAGTTTTAACAAATTCAAGACTAGAAGTCATAGATTTATCATCTTAGGCCTAATTCCTGCCGGTGTAACTCTGTATCTTGGTCTCGAACTAGCTATCCACTCCTTATTGGGTTCTATAGAGTCATTTATCCTCGCTTTGCCACCGTTTATACTAGTTTATTTTTTGTTCAGGGCAAGAAAACGTGATCTTTAAAGAATCTATAGGATCTACTTAATCTATACTCACATAATAAAAATATATACATATTCATAACGTACGTATAAGGAGTATCATTGAAAATTTCTATAATTGACATTGGTTCTAACACAATCAAGTTAGTAATCTATGATGTCAGGGAGGATAATTCATTTATAGGGATTCATCAAGAGAGCACAAAGGTTAGACTTGGAGAATCTTTGGCATTTTCGGATAGTCTTAGTGAGCAATCGATCCTCAAGAGTATAGACGTTCTCATATTGTATCGTGATATTATTCGACTTGAATCTGCAAATAAAGTTGTTTGTGTGGGTACGAGCGCAGTTAGAGAATCAAAAAATGGCAAATACTTCATAGATCAAGTTCTAAAGAAAACTGGTTTTAAAGTGAGGGTACTTAGTGGAGAAGAAGAAGCTTACTATTCTTATTTGGGCGCTTCAATGGCGACTTGTATTCCGAACGGCCTGTTCTTCGACCTTGGTGGAGGCAGCTTAGAATTGGTTTACACTGAAGATTTTAAAGTAAAGAAGGTGCAAGCACTTCCATTAGGGGCGTTACGACTCACTAGAACATTTGCTAGCCAAGACGGTTCATTCTCAAAGAAGGATTGTGACAACATGACTCAAAAGATACTGGATATATTACCTACAAAAAAGGGGTTCGGAATTTGGATAGATGCCTCATTGGTCGGGGCAGGTGGAACATTAAGGGCTCTGGGAAGAGCTGATCAAAAGCGGGCAGGATTTCCATTCGAAAAAGTTCATAATTACAGGTTAAAACTAAGCACCATTGAATCTTTTCGAAAGGATCTGAGCACTTTGAAACCCGATGAAATTTCTAGTAGGCGGCCTATTGATTCTACTAGAGTAGAAACGATCGTTGCAGGGATCTATGTAATACATAGTATAATGAAGAAATTTGATTTTGATGAAATAATTATCAGCGGCTATGGGATACGAGAAGGAATTTTGGCCTCATTTATTCATAGCCCTAGTATACTTGAAAATCACAACATTGAGAGCTTAGAAAAACAGGTAGCAAAATTACTCTCCTACCATTGTCATAAGCAGGATATTTCAAATTTTGGGCTTGATGATATGGTTCATAATATGATTTATTATGGATTACTAAAGGAGAGAGAAGTTGAGATACTTTCGTACGCACTTTACACATTGTCTACAATACCTGCAACAAACAAGTACTACAGTCTTTTCTACCGATTATTGGACGAAGATTATCCTCAGCTTACTTATAGAGAACAGGTTATTTTGGCGCTATCAATAATCTACTCTAAGAAAATCAGAATTGGAGAGGAACTCTTTAATAAATACAATCACCTGCTAAAACCACAGAATCTGAAGTCTTTGCAAAAAATAGCACTGCTTCTCAACCTAACTAGAATAATACTTAATACCAGATCTCAGATCAGGATAAGACTAACAGAAAACAAGAATGTGATTTTTACTGTAATTACTACACAAAAATCATTTCCAAGTATTTTACTAAAACAAATTATTGAAAAAGTTGGTAAGATTTTTGATATTCCTGTACAGTATTATATCCTAGATAGAACTGATCGATTAAAAAATTCGATGACTAACATTATCTCCTTAAAATCTTATTTGTGATATTTATGGCTTCGAAAAATAACAAGACCGAAAAAATCATTCCTCCAAAAGGTAAGCTTATAGTTGTTGAGGGAATAGATGGATCGGGGAAATCTACCCAACTTAGATTACTGGAGAAATGGCTTATTTCAAGGAACATACCGGTATTTTTCACAGAATGGAATTCGTCTGAGACCGTCAAACAAATCACGAAAAAGGGAAAGAAAAGCGGCAGTTTAACCCCAATCACCTTCTCACTATTACATGCAACTGATTTTGCTGATAGATATGAAAGGAATATTCTGCCGCTCCTATATGCTGGTTATATTGTTTTGGCGGATCGTTATGTTTATACTGCTTATGCAAGAGATATAGTTAGGGGTTGCAATCCGAATTGGGTCAAGAAAATTTACGAATTTGCAATAAAACCAGAAATTGTGTTCTATTTTAAAGTACCAATAGATATAGCCGTGGATAGAATACTTGCTGGGAGACCAAGGTTAAAGTATTATGAAGCTGGCATGGACCTAAATTTAAGTAATGATCCTTACGAGAGTTACAGGATCTTTCAAAGTAGAATTATTGATCAATATGAATCTTTATCCATATCAGAAAACTTTACTATTGTGGATGGTACAATGGAGATTGAGGAATCACAAAGCTTTTTGAGATCAATAGTCAGCAAGCTTTTGCCCTTGAATATTACTAAAAACACTAGGAGAGTTACAAGAATATGAATATCAAATCAATAAAGTCCCTAAAAGGTAAGAAGATGAGGAAAGCAGTTTTCTACGGGCATGCTATTCCCTACCTGGAAGATATTGAAATTAAGGGAAGATTTATCATAATTGAAGGTCCTGATGGTTCTGGCAGAAGTACACAAATTGAACTGTTATCTTCAAAACTTGAAGCAGATGGACATGCAGTACTTAATGCAGGGCTAAGACGCTCGGAATTAATAGGTCAGGGAATATTAGAAGCCAAGAGAAATTTTGTGCTAGGACGAAAGACCATTAGTCTATTTTATGCAGCAGATTTTGCGGATCAATTAGAGAACAAGATAATCCCTGGATTAAGATCAGGCCACATAGTTCTATCTGATAGGTACATTTATACTCTGATGGCCAGAGAAGCAGTGCGTGGGATAAGTAGCTCATGGTCCCATAATCTATATGGTTTTGCTCTTAGGCCAGATATAGTATTTTATCTAGACGTTGATCCGAATGAGCTGGTTCACAGAGTATTTAAAAAGAATTCTTATCTGGACTATTATGAGTCAGGTACCGATCTTAGATTATCCGATAATATGCTGGAATCATTTGTTATGTATCAAAAGTTATTAAGTAAAGAATTTAAGCGGATGCAAAAACTCTATAACATAGTATCTATAGATGGTAATAGATCAGTAAGTGAGATAAATGAGGATCTTCAAAGAAGGATTGATGATTATCTTCAAAGTTTGAAAGTTTGAATTATAACAGCTAATTTAGAATGAAAAATTTGCCATCTAAATGAGCATGAATAATGAATCCTCTCCAAAAATATGTTATCAATTCTGGTTGTGCTTCATCGAGTTAGTGAAAACTTTCAAACAGGAACTCAGAACTCTGTCATTCATTTCCAAGCTGGCATTACTGAACTTTGGGTTCGGATTGGGACAATGCTCACTAGAAAGTAATTTATTTAGAAGTAGATCGATAAAAATCAATGGAATTATTTGTCTTGAGACATGGGGAGGCTGGCCAAAGATCATCAATGACCAGCGATCGTATTCGTCCCTTAACTTCAGCTGCCAAAGCTGAGATTCATGAAATTGCAAAAGCCCTAAAAATAATTGGACTAAAATTTGATCTGGTCGTTACTAGTCCACTTAAAAGGGCCTACGATACGGCAATGATAATCTCTGATATCTTCAACATTGGTAATAAAGTTCAGGTATGGAATGAGTTAGCTCCTGAAGGGCAAAGAATCGAAGTATATCGCAAAATATCACACTTAAGGGAGGAATATAATGTACTAATTGTTGGACATCAACCTCTGCTAGGTCAAATGATCAATGATATGATTCATAACGAAAAATCCAATCCTTGTAATTTACTCTTGAAAAAAGGAGGAGTAGTACGAATAAGACTACTTAGAAAGAGTAACATACCTAAAGGTGAACTCAGGTGGTTGTTAACACCTAGAATACTAAAAAACATATACAAAAAGGACATCAAATGATATTATCAATAATGTTGTGTTATTAATGTCAGAGCAAATTTAAGAATAAGATTTAATATCGATAGTGGATTACAATGAACAATACCGAATTATAGAATACTTCATTTGAATACAAAAAGTAAATACTTCTATCGTTATTAATCATTAGTACTTAATTCCTTGGGTTTCCATAAGTTGAGCAATTCACCTTTTACTGGAGAATCTATCTCATCCCAGGAAGCTATCGGAAGCCCTACACATGCAACAGTACAGGTAGGCATTGTATTCATCGTTCCTGTCAATATCTCTAGTAATTGTTCTGAATGTGGATTGTGTCCAACTAGCATAATTATATCATACCTATCATCCTTTTTTCTTACTGTATTGAGATATTCTGTATATCCTGATCCGTAAAGAGAGTTTTCAATTGTAATTTCACCTTGATAGCCAGATGCCTTGGCAACTTTTACTGCAGTAGAGGAGGCTCTGACTGCAGAAGAGCTTATAATGAGTTGAGGGACAATCCCTTCTTTCATTAGCTTTTTTCCAATTCTAAGTGCATCTCGCTTACCTCTATTATTTAAAGGTCTATCATGATCTGATAACTCTGCAAATTCCCAACTTGATTTGGCGTGACGAAGTATCAATAATAATTTGGTATGCTTTTTCAAGGGTTCTTACTCATAAATTAATCACGTCATCCTTGTATATATTCTGAATTTCTATTTTTTCCTCAATTTTTTCCTCAATATTCTAGCAGCTCTAGAACTAATTTCAGATACAATGCTTCTCTTTCAATAACGTTTCTTTGATCTATACTCTTTGTTTTAGCAAGAAGTTGCTTGCATGATCCGATTTGTACTACTATCATGTCCCTCAAGTTATTATAAAAGGGTTGATTCAGGTATTCAATAAAATATGATGACTGTCTTGATTTAACATCACCGGACATTAGTTTCATCCTCTTAATTGCTCCATTTCAGTTGAGTTCAATTTTAGATTATTGCCTCATACAAAAATGTCTTAAATAAATTAGATTCTCTTCTTTTCCTATATGCTATTCTGCAATAGTTATGGATATGATTACAGTCATCTATTCTCTCACATCTGCAGCAAATCCATGAAACGTATTCTTGACAAATATTGCATGTAGCAAAAGGTATCAAACAAAAGCCACAACCCCTGCAAGATTCCTTATTAAACATGTCTTAGGTGATATAAGATTGCCTTATTAGAATTGACGAAGATAATCTTGTAGATACTACTAGACTATATAGAATAAATTTATTTATTAATACTATTGATTTACGACTCAATATATCAACATAGTAATGACCTGAATTTTTTCGCCTCCAAATTCTCTACTTCACTTCTAAAATTCCAAGCATCGTAATTGACTGATTATTACTATTATTCTCTCATTACAATCTAAAATATATTTGAGATTGAATTATATAAAATCATATCATATCTTCGATTTACTAGTTTGATATAATAAAATTCCACTTCTCTAGTAACAATAAATTTCTAAATGCTATAGCTAAATTAATTATTTACTGGAATCGTCATAATTGTGTTCATGATATAAGCTCTCTACATTCTCAGCTGCCTTGATATCAAGATTGGAAATCACATGTCCTAAACTCCAAGTATCATAATCAATCGTCAAAGTATTCCATGTTGATGTCATGTTTGGATGATGATTTAATTTTTGAGAAGAATCTGCTACTTCGCACATAAATTCAAATAATGTGGAAAAATCTTGAAACGTAAAAGTCTTATGCAACTTGCCATTAAATACTATCCAACCAGGCAGTTCAGTCAATGCCTCTTTTATCTGACTAGCAGACAGTTCAACATATTTTGGAATCGTATCATTTTGAACAGAAGTAAGCGCATATTTGATATCCGACCCATTGACAAAGGCAAGCGAAGCATTATTTTCAGATTGACTTCCTAAAGTTTCCTTCATTGTAGACATATGGGTCAATGTAATAGTACTTAGTAACAAAATATTTATTGTTAGAATAGCCTTCTTTTTCACTCTATTTATTAAAAATCTGTAATATTTAATATTTCACCATACTTACTATTCAGTAAGCTACCATTATCCATTACCGTCTTATCTTTTAATTGTACTACAATTCAAGTTTCCGATAATAAAGCAATATTACGAGAGTCTATATCAAATTTTTCTTTAATTATTGATAAATATTTATGGAAATGTAATAAGTGTAGTTATAATTGACCAATTATGACACGAAAATCCTACTGGTGCTTTCATTTTCAATCCTTGCCTGTACAATATCTGGTATTATCTTTCCGTCTCTAGGAGAATTCTTTTCCCCGTATATTCTGGTAATTCTTGGACTATTATTATTCTTGAATCTCATTCAGCTTAATTTTCAAGACCTCATCTCCACATTTAAGAAACCAAAATTTCTGTTCATTTTATGTATAACAAAAGTATTAGTAATACCAGTAACAATGTACTTCGTTACTAATCAAATATACTCTAAATATTCATTGTCTGTACTATTATTATCTGGCATTTCTACCGGACTTGGCGCTCCATTTGTTACGAATTATGTAGGAGGTAGACTTTCTATTGTAGTCGGAATGGTGATTGTCACTTCACTTTTGGTTCCCTTCATATTGCCAGCATTAGTATATATTCTATATAACACCGAATTTTCAATTCCAGTATTTGATATGATTTTACTATTGGTGATATCCCTAATTGTTCCTCTAATAGGGAGTGGCATTATAAAAAAATATTTACCCAAGATTGCTGCAAGTATAAACAAAAGCTCATTACCTATTTCAATTATTTTGATGGCTTTGATTAATTTGGCAATATTTTCAAAATTTTCAGATTATTTCTATTTGGAATTTACCTTTGTAACTACTAC
Organism: Nitrososphaeraceae archaeon; assembly: GCA_035454925.1. Lineage (GTDB taxonomy): Archaea > Thermoproteota > Nitrososphaeria > Nitrososphaerales > Nitrososphaeraceae > TA-21. The sequence continues at coordinate 4,790 of DATIFZ010000063.1, read as the reverse complement.
CATTGTTATTGCTTTTGCACTATTTGCAGTCTTTGCTATTACTGGTTATCTCATTATGAATCTTAATAATAGAGGCACATCGATGAAATACAAGATTTCAGGTCTTATTGCAATCAGTTATGTGAATAATATACTGGTAACTGTTTTTGCACAACAATTCTTTGGTTCCCAGGTAGCAGCACTTGCTGCGTTTTACAATATGCCATACTACTTAGGAATTATTTTCTTAAAAATATTATACTCAAAAATTTTGAAGGCCAAAAATAATGAGTAACGGAATATTAGTATACCCAATTTCATATCGTATTAATAACCCAAATTAGAGTGATCACTTATTTCATGGATACAATTAGCAAAAATAGAGTGTATGTTACAAGAAAAATACCAGAACCAGGACCATCGATATTAAAAAAGTATTTTCAAATTAATATGAATCCTGAAACAGATATACTTGATAGAGACACTTTATTAGAAAATGTCAAGAATGTCGACGCATTAATTTGCATGTTAGGGGATAATGTAGACTCAAAGGTCATGGATACAGCAGGTCCAAATCTTAAAATAATAAGCAGCTATAGTGTGGGATATGATCACGTTGATATTTATGAAGCCACAAAAAGAAAAATAGTAGTAACAAACACACCAAATGTATTAGCTAATACTACGGCAGATCTAACTTTTTCCTTAATTCTTTCTGCAGCTAGAAATATTGTCAATGCTGATAGACATGTAAGAATCGGTAATTGGGAATCTGGATGGTCGCCTGATCTCTTTCTTGGCCATGATGTATACGGAAGTACTTTAGGTATTATTGGTCTTGGAGAAATTGGAACTCTCGTAGCAAGACGTGCAAAAGGTTTTGACATGAAAGTACTTTACTACAGTAAAAATCGTAAATATGAGATTGAATCAGAGCTTGATATTACTTATGTTCCTCTGGAAGAATTGCTACAACGTAGTGATTTTGTTTCTATTCACGTATCACTAAATAAAGATACTTTACATTTAGTTGATGCATCAAAAATTAAGTTAATGAAAAAAACTGCTTTCATTATAAATACCTCGAGGGGTAAGGTAATAAATGAACAAGATTTGATTAGTGCCCTAAAAACTAAGCTGATAGCAGGTGTTGGTCTAGATGTCTATGAAAATGAACCTATATCCAAGTCCAATCCATTAACTCAAATGTCACAAACAACACTATTACCGCATATTGGAAGTGCTACTTTTATGACGCGATCTAGGATGGCCGAAGTTGCAGCTAATAATGTTGTGAACTTTTTTAACGGAAAGGGGATATTGCACAAAGTAAATTAAGTTTTGACTGATTCGTAAATGAAAAAGCCTATAGTTTTTCTTGCTTATTCCTTACATTCATCAATTTTATCACATTGCATTTAGAATTGGCATATTTCGGAAAGTTTTCATCGAATGAATCACATTTTACCTTTTGAAGGAATCTTATACTACTCACCCTTGTGTTTTCTATAATCTATTTTCCTTTCATGTTCTTCTCGAACATGATGAAGTCTATCCTTCTCGTGAACAAACTCCTTTCTGCAATCATGACATTTCACGATAGGATAATGGTGAATTTGTCTCATATGAGAGATCAATTCGTTATAAGTCTTGAATTTCACTTGATCAATACTGCAAAGAAATTTTTCACGACTAAAAAATTTCATTACCCTGATTAAAATTTTCAAGTAATAAAACTTTCTTGTCTGACAGGAAATCTCCAAAATAGGTACAAATAGATGATTCTTATTTTGAACCTAAGGGAGGAGAATCTGGTTACTTTCTAAACTGTAAACTGATATATTCCTGTCTTTATGTTTTCATAATGCTATAAAATATCTACTAATTGCCAAATCCACCACAACTCCTAAATACTTGATCCAAAGGCCATAGAAACAAGAAAAAGGTTACTTATCTTCAGCCGTAACGCAAATAGTAATTGTGAGTGTCAATACGTGCATTTTCATACTCTCATAATCATGTCGTTAGCATAACAGAGCAGTGTGAAAATGTTATGATTACTAACTTACTTGGGTGATAAGTCAAACTAGGGCCTGCAATTTGGAATTAGTTTGGAGACTAATCGAATTTCAAACAGTAGTTGTAATTTTTATAAGAGTCCAGTGTTAATTTTTCAATCATGACACAGCGAATATCGTCACGAATTTCAATAATTGTGGCTACGACTATCTTCATCTTTGGTTTTTCGATTTACTCTTACAATAGTGATGAGATTCACATACATGCTCAGTCGCCCGCCTTTGATAATAAAACATTGTTTGTTACTGGTTCTGCCTCAACACAGACAAAACCTGATAAAGTCACAATGTCACTTGGTGTGGAAACAACCAATACAAAGGCAAAAGCGGCGCTTATCGCAAATTCTCAATTGATGGATAAGATTGTCAATGCATTAAAAATGGCAGGTATAAAGGAGAATGAAACAAGTACATCGTCATTCACCATTACTCCAAACCGAGACTACTCCATAGACAAGAATCAAGGCAAATTAATCGGATTTACTGTTCGCAATTCTATTCTGATAACTAGCCAAAATGTGAATAATGCTTCAGACTGGATTGATGTTGCAGTTTCATCCGGCGCCAACAATGTAGATAGCATTTATTTCAGTATCTCTGATAAGAAACTCGATGAGATAAAGAAGGAATTAATAAAGCAGGCTATTGGCAATGCAAGAGAGAAGGCAGACATCGCTGCTTCGGAGCTAGGACTCAAAGTAGTAGGAGTAATAACCATTAATATCGATCAAGCCACACCAACATTCACTGGACCAACATCGTATGCACTCGAATCATTCAAAAGTGAGCCATCTGCAGTGTCACCGCCGATCCTGACTGGAGAACAGCAGATATCCTTGAACGTTAACATTGTCTTTCTTATGGGAGACTAATTTCATCTTTTCAGACTTGACAGAAGCAGGCGCGGGTAAAATTAACCCTAAACATATATAGAATGCTTTGCAACTTCTAACATAATTAAGGATGTCATATTATAAAGCACCCCGCTTTCCGACTACTAATAAAATAAAAATTGCTGCAGCAGTTATTACAGTAATTATTATTATAGTTGTACTGGCTGAATCAATAGTAATTGTCGAAGCAGGGCATAGAGGTGTTGTACTCTACCTGGGGGCAGTTGAAAATAGGGTATTAGGTGAGGGTGTACATTTTGTTACGCCTTTTGCAGAACAAGTAGTTCAGATGGAAGTAAGAACCCAAAAATTCCAAGCAGAAGCTACTGCAGCATCAAATGACTTACAAGAAGTACAGACTGTCATTGCACTAAATTACAGAATTGATCCACAGGAGACAAATAAGATTTACCAAATATTGGGTGTTAACTATGCAGATCGTGTAATATCTCCGACTATTCAAGAATCAGTCAAAGCCAGCGTAGCGAAATTTAATGCGGAAGAATTAATCACAAAGAGAGAAACTGCAAAAAGTGTTATTGCTAACGCCATAAGAAGTACGCTTTCCACAAATAATATTCAAGTACAGAATGTGTTTATCACTGATTTTAAATTTTCAGATGCTTTTGCTACTCAAATAGAACAAAAAGTCGTGGCATTTCAAAAATTCCTTACTGAGCAGAATAATCTAAGGGCTATTGAGGTAGTTGCAAACCAAACTGTTGCACAGGCTGAAGGACAGGCAAGAGCAAATGCGGCCAAGGCTGGCGGTGAATCCGAAGCAATAAAAATCATAACTCAGCAATTAAGAGAAAGTCCAGAATATCTACAATGGCAAGCTATTACGAAATGGAATGGCCAAATGCCGTATGCGCTAGGTAGCAGTGGATTCCCATTCTTCCAATTACCTTTACCAAATGCGCAAAATCAAACTAAGTAATCTTTTTATTTTTTATTCGATACTCGATAGCACCACGGATGCAGCGTAATTCGACACTAATATTTCCAAGAAATTGAAGTGGTCAGAGATATTAGATGAATCCCTCTTGGGGTAATTTTGTAAGATGTAGGGATAGTATTTATAGGAATAGTGCTATGATACTCTAAAGTCACAACAACACTCATTATCAATTTTAACCATATTAGCTGCAATTATATCAATTGTTGCAGTCGCCGGGTCTTTTGGCTCGCTTCAAGCACAGGAGGGAGAGACATTTTCTGCTACTCTGTCGGGCAAAGAAGTTCCTCCAACGGATTCAAGTGCAACTGGATGGGCAAAGTTCCAAACCAACGACAATGGAACACAAATATCGTATTGAATTAATCTGACGGGGCTCAACGAGATAACTGGAGCACATATACATAACGGCAGTGCAGGACAAAATGATGATATCGTAGTTAGTTTATCCGGACAACAATCTGCTGAAAATGGCAACAACTCAACAATATCATTCAATGGAAACATAACACAGAACGACCTGCAAGGTACTCTGAAAGGTAAGGAACTCTCCGAGCTTGTTGGTCTTATGAGCGATGGGGTTGTTTATGTAAATGTTCATTCAGGAGAATTTCAGAATGGAGAAATCCGTGGTCAAATAATTTCAGGATTACCAGAAATGGAAATTAATATGACTTCGACAACATCTAAGAATACAATTCCGAACTAAGAATAGGTAAAGTAAAAAATATAGATCATAGAATATCTTTGGAGTTTAAGGTCTATTACCTTTTTATTTTGACTATTTCCATCTTATCTTATCTTATGTTATCCTGAATACAAATGACATTCAAAACATACTAAGGTATATTCAATGATTTGAGACTTTCATACGATTCTCGA
>DATIFZ010000062.1:0-7121 GCA_035454925.1 Nitrososphaeraceae archaeon | reverse complement strand
TGTTCCAGTAACTACCAAGAATTTCACCGTCTACATCAAGCCTGTCGGTAACCTTATCTATTTGAGAATTTATCTTATGCATATCATAACTCCAAACTGCTATGATTCCATCTTTTTTCCAACTCTTTTTACATTATAGTAAAATTTATCAAAATCAAACCAATGTAATGCTTGAGCTACAGTCACAATATCGACAGAATCGTTATCTAACTCTGCATTTTCAGCTGTAAATAGCTTGTAGTCTATGTTTTCTCTCTGAAAGCCATGTAGAATCTGATTCTTGCTTGCGTCACTTGCGATTACTTTTTTAAAATATTTGCTGAGTCCTATGGCGGCTGTCCATTCCCCGTTGCACAATCCCAAGCGAGAGTTTTTTGGGGTGTTACTGTAGATAAGAATTCAAAAAGCGATTCAGGATAAGTTGGTCTCGAGAAAGAATATTCTTTTGATTGGGTAGAAAAATTATCTATGAACCCTCCAGACATTAGAATTGTTAATGCTTTCTAGTTATTATTCGTTTTTCTTTGTTATTACTAATTCGAAATCTCTTTAAAGAAACATATTGCATTAACCTTATTGCACACACTAGCTCTTGAGCCATCGGGAATCGTACTGTTAACAATTCGAATCCAACGAGAAGGTGACACTGCTATTTAGTCGGAACTTATCAGCGTTTAACTCCTTTAGGAGTTTATAAAGCGAGTAAATATGTGAGTGGCGCGATAATGATATCAAAATAAGATAACAATGTTAAGGAATCAATATAACTTCTCCTTATTTGCGTAATAAATATGATAAATAAGATAAAAAGCTCGGGGATCCTACTTGCAGCAACATTACTCTACGTAGTATGGTCAAGTCCTCCTACGGTCGGATCTATTCCCCAAATATTAAAACCTGCTTTAGCTCAGAACTTTAGTTCCGTAGTTAAGAAAGGACCCATAGCTTACGAAAGTATACCCTCTGCTAACTCGGGTGGAAATAAGAGCACCATAGTAAGCGATAAAAACGCATCAACCAATGTACTTCAATTGAATGCGAATGAGAAGAAACGGGTCTACACCTGGGTCAACAAAGAAGGCACGAATCCAATTCTTAACTTTAGACTAAATACGGATAATGTCGTCATGTTAAAGAATCCAACTGATTCAAAACATCAATTGATCATAACTTCGGAAGGTAAGCAAGTTGCGTCTAGTGGCGACATACAACCTGGGAAATCGGGCGAACTTACACTTGCAAAACTTAGTCAAGGAGAAACTATAGAATATCATTGTCTGTATCATCCAACTACGATGAATGGAACAATAACAATTTCTTCCTAATTTTTTCTTTAGTAACTCAATATCTCGATCTATATGGAATGATATAAACGTGCTCTATACAAGACTCCGAGAAAAATGGAAATTGAGGAAAGCCACGGAAATAAGAGTAGATTTTTCTTTTAAACGTGAGGTATTCTTCGTTGTCATAGGGGCTATGTTAGGAGGAATATCGATGCTTATCCCGACTGCTTTTGAAGTTGGAATGGGCTTGCCTTATTATGTTACATGGGTAGCATTTGGACATGTCATAGGCATATACGGCTCTGACGCGGCTTTTGCAGGAATAGCTATTCACACAATAACCGCAATTTCAATAGGCGTTGTTATTGGTGTTTTTCTCTATAAAACTGGAATATTGAATATAAGTAAACTTTCAAATGGTTTTATTTATGGGTTATTCGCCGGTACTGTGGTCCTAATTGTTTTTTTTATACCTGTTTACTTGTTAATCTTGCATCCGGAGATCAACCGTATTCTAACTAGCACGATATCAGAAACTTATGATGAATACGGTACAACACTATATCAATACAGCTTCCCACTAGTGATTATAAGTTATATTATAATGCATCTTGTTTTTGGTATCATTGTAGGAATAACTTCATCTACTTTATCTATTAAGTTTGGAAGTCGATATAGGTGTACAAAATGTGATATTTCCTTTTCTAGGATCGATTCATATCAAAAACATGTAGAACTTATACACGGAGAAAAACCGATTCAATTAACGCGCATTTTAATTTTGGGAGGTGGATTTGCAGGAATTGAAGTTTTACGGCAGCTTCAAAAGGCATTTCAGAACGATATTAGAATTGATATTACATTGGTAAGTCGGGACAATTTTTTCCTCTTTACACCAATGCTTCCTGAAGTATCATCTGGGATGATAGAGACAAGGCATATAGTAACACCGCTGAGAGCCTTTTGCAATAGAGCAAAATTTTATGAAACGGAGCTAGAGTCAATTGATCTGGAGAATAAGAAAGTCGTAATAACCCATAGAATCGGAAAGGAGACAAATCCTATCGAATGGCGCAGTCATATGCTGAAATACGATTACCTTGTCATAGCGTTAGGAAGCGAAACTAACTTCTTTGGTATTAGTGAGGCTACAAAACACGCATTTACACTAAGGAGCCTTGGCGATGCCATAGTGTTACGAAATCATGTGATAAATATGTTAGAACAAGCCGACATTGAACATGAAGATCCTAACATTAGTAAAAGATTGTTGACTTTCGTGGTGGTGGGAGGTGGTTTTTCTGGCGTTGAAATTGTCGGTGAATTGAATGACTTCATACTAGATTCAATAAAATATTTTTACCACAATCTGGATAAATCATACGCAAGAATAATACTAGTAAACTCAGGTAGCAGGATACTTCCTGAAGTAACTGAGGATCTGGCAGACTTTGCTTTACATGAAATAAGAAAAAATGGAGTTGAAGTACTTTTAAACACACGTGTGATTGAAGTTACCTCAAATAGTGTTAAACTAGATAAGGGAACTATTGTAACAACTCAAACAATAATATGGGCTGGAGGAGGAAAGCCTCAAACCATACTATCCTCTCTTTCTTGTGAACACGACAAGTCTGGCAGAATAATGACCAACAATTATCTTGAAGTTGTGGGATATACTGATAGTATTATTGCCCTAGGCGACTGTGCCTGTGTCATAGACCCTAATACAGGGAAGCCTTATCCTCCAACCGCACAACATGCAATAAGACAGGGAAAGGTTGTTGCTAGCAATTTAATCTCCACAATTAAATGTCAAGAAAATCATAAAAAACCATTTGACTATAAGACAAAAGGTGTCATGACGTTAATAGGAAAGAGAAACGGTGTTGGCATTATACTTGGACATAAAGTTCATGGATTTTCGGCTTGGTGGTTCTGGCGCTCATATTATCTAGTTAACCTCCCTACAGTAGAGAAAAAATTGCGAGTTTTGGTGGACTGGATAATAGACTTATTCTTCAAGCGGGACGTAACGAGACTTAAAACACCTACAGAGGAAATTGCTTTCAAACCTGATACTTCCGATCGTTCCTTTATCAGTTCATCGGGATCTAGCCAGAAATAATATGATTGTCACCAATTTTAGCGAACTAAAATAGTTCCACAAGTAGGATTGGTGACTCAATTTCGCTGGTCTTCGGCCGTCGGTACCCGCTACGCTATCGGTTCTAAATTAGGATTCTGAATATAAGCGCAAAAAACCTAGTCATAAATTTTTGTACTTGACTAATACTTCCACCATTCTTTACTAGGCAGTAATTCAGTCACAATGTGAGTATCTGCGAAGGATTCTTGATACGCAAAATGAAGCGCATTTTTTAACCATACTTGATTCAATTCAGATAGCACTTTAAATAGAGTAACTTGCAACACGGATTCTTTATTTCACTAGGGAAATTTCTTATGCTTCATCTTCATTATCATTTGGCCTTTCGAGACCGGGAGATTTCTGCCAAACTTCTAGGACTTTATCAAATCCAAATCCAAATGCAAAGGCTAACGCAAGATTCGTTAGTATATTTATGGTCAATTTATTATATAATTGGTCCATAAAACTAGAGAAAATCAAAAGTGTTATAATAGCACTAAATGGAACCCAAACTAATTCAAGTGCATTAAATTTAATATTACTATTACCTTTGAAAATAAACATTCTACTAAGTAAAACTCCAGAAAATATAATCCAAAAGTAAGACAGAAGGCTCCAATCTAGAGTCTGAATGCGCCAGACAAATGGAACTTTCTCGACGTATACATTGCCGGTGTCATTGTTTTTCCTGTAAAATAAATTTACAGTGTACTGATCAGTGTAGTTGCCAATTACCAGGGGATGTCCCATGTTTAGTGTTACAGTATAATTAGCTGCCATCGGATTTAAGTTTGGATATCTACTCTTGTTTAGAGTTTCAAAATTCGTTGTCTTTGTTGTTAGTATAGAAGAACCGTTAGACGAAAGTTTGACTGCCTTCAAATACGTTGGTAATGTCTTAAAATAAACATCGACGCTCACTACTGCTGTTTTAGGGAAGAGGAAACTAGCCAATGGAACATTCGTATAATTTTCTGCTGTTACAATGACGTCTAAGTCTTTTCCAGAATGAAAAAGTGTGTTCTTATTTATAGGTACGTACTCATTAGAAAGAGTCCAATATATACTCAGTCCCAATCCTATAAAAGTTGTGAACACAAGAATCCAAAAATACTTGCTTCCCTTAAGTCGTGTAGGGATCCTAACTTTTGGCAATTATTTTCCCTCTATTCGATTTGAATTGTCACTTCTCCCTATTATGCGTAGGATATACCAAGATGCTTAAAAGGTTATAGCTAAAGTTAATCATGAGATTCGACGCTAGTCGGAATATGGATTACCTACTACATTATCGATTCTAAATTAGGATTCTATCTAATGGAGGGTTAAAGTTAGCTTTTAAGTTTACTGTTGTGCTTTTATAAATAATGAAAATTGATTTAGGTGAACTAATGAGCGTCCAGAGTGTTAGTAAACGTGTAAAAATGGTATAAAAAGATTAAGAATATATCTATAATCAAAATAGGCTAGACTTCAGGGTGCAAGGTATTTAGTCTCTATGTAGGAAACAAAGTAATCCGGGTTATAGCCTTCATTTAACGATTTATTCAGAAGCACTTTGGGGGCATAAACAGATCCGTACTGATGGATTTTTAATCTTAACCATTCTCTGATAGGCTTGAAATTACCCCTCCTAATTTCTTCCTCATAATCCTCCAGATCTTTGCGCATCTTGGAAGCAATTATAGCTGAAACCAAGTTTCCCAAAGTGTAAGTTGGGAAATAGCCAAAGAGGCCACTGCTCCAATGTGTATCTTGAAGCGCTCCCTGTGAATCCTTAGTTGGTCGCACTCCAAGCAGCTGCTCCATTCTATCGTTCCAGAATTCAGGAATCTCAGAAACACTGAGATCATCTCCAAATATTTTTTTCTCTATCTCATATCTTAATGCTATATGGAGATTGTAAGTAACTTCGTCGGCGTCAACTCGTATATAATCAGCGTTGACATTATTGAAATACAGGTACAACTCGTCATCTGTTGCTTGGTTTGCAAAACTCACTTGCTTTCTAATCAATGGCGTAATCAATTGAATAAAAGGCAGGCTTCTGCCCACAATATTCTCCCAAAACCTTGACTGAGATTCATGGAGTGCAAGCGAAGATCCGCCCTCAAGAGGAGTCACAGCTAACGACTGATCGCATTGCAGATCATACAGGGCATGACCAGCTTCATGGATAGTACTACATATCGACTTTTTGAAATCAGTCCCTTCATATCGGGTAGTTATTCGGACGTCGTTGAGGCCCATAGTTTCAGTGAACGGATGAGTAGATACGTCCATTCTGAAACGTTTCGTGTCGTATTGTAGGAGAGTCAAAATATCATGATTGAGCTCATCAACTCTTCGGATATCATACTTTGATTTTACAAGTTTACTCTCTTTGAGAAACGGGCTGCCTAAATCTACGAGTTTTTTCAGAATCTTCTGAAGGCGAGGAGTCAACGCACCGAATACGTTATCCAGTTCATCTACTGTAAGCTCTTCTTCGAACGAATCCAAAAGCGCATCGTATGGATGCTTTTCATAACCTATTTTCTCAGCGATTTGCTTCTTTATCTCTATCATTTTCTTCAAGTGGGGTGCATACATCCTGAAATCAGATTTTTCTCTAGCCACCCTCCATGCCATGTTGCCCCTTATTCTTTCCAGAGATTCTGCTTCTGTCAACTCTTTGGGTATCTTTATCTGCTTGGTTATTTCCCTGTTGAGTACTCGTACAATGCCCTTCTCTAAATCGCTAAGGCTCTCCAGTTTCTTCGCTGACTCAACAAGACCAACAAAATCTTTGTTTAGTAAAAGATCTTTATGCAGCAGGTGAAGTTGAGAATCGGCCACTCCTCTTTCTTCCATGCCTTTCCTAGGCATATAAGTCTCAAAGTCCCAGCCCATTAGAGAAATGGCATGATTTAACGACCACATTGGTTTGTAAGCATTGAGGATCTGATTCATGACATGGTTCTTGCATCTCATGTGGTCATACCTGCCATGATTCAACCGCATCGGTCTATTAATCATTGCTAGATACGATTGATCTTTGAAAAATCACGGTAATTGCATGTGTTCAACCATTCATTTAGTTAATCACTTTCAATGACTTTAGAAGAACCTTTAATCTTGGATTTAATAATATAACGGTAACAATGTTCACCAGATCTGCAATGACATAGAAGGGTTATAATTTCTCCTTTTTTAGAACGTTCGTGCAGCTCCTCAATTTTACTAACTGCTTCACTCCCTCTCATCTGTGGAAGGAATTTGGACAAATATTTTTTCCGATCCTCTTTGGTCTTTTTGCTGTCTAACCATTTTTTCAGAGTATCCTCTTCTGGAGATAATTCCTTATACCATTCATGGAAATGCACTTTCCTTATAAGTTAGAGAAGTCGCTCAAAGTTTCACTAAATTATACGAAAGCCAGATAGATTACTACGAGGTGATAACAAACCAAATGCCTGGAAGAGTATTGAAAGATCACACGTCGTGTCAAAGGTATCTGGATTATCTCTTTTGTCCCAAAAACCATTAGGCCCCAGAATATCTATCAATACATAGCTATATTGTGTATCTACAAATGAATTTATTTTCTTAATATCGGGCATAATCGCCCTGCTTGAAGGATAATACTTTATTCCCTTGCAATGTTTAACTGAATCGCGTCTCTTTCTTGACCAAAACTGGGA
>DATIFZ010000061.1:0-4438 GCA_035454925.1 Nitrososphaeraceae archaeon | reverse complement strand
GAAATCTCCAAAAGAACTCGGCGAGTCCAGAATAAGCCATTGCTTGTCTCTCCATTTGTCCCTGACTCTGCCGCCCCTTCTTGCACCTTTAGCCATGAAAAAAACCGTCTACGACCAAAATATAAGTCATGCCATTTTTTAATACAAACAAAATACAAAAGAAAAAAAAATTTAGTCTGACATTGGTTTCCCGTCAGATGAGTACTTTACCTTTTTATTTTCAGACGATGCAACAGGTGCGGAACGATGTCGATATCTCTTTCCCCTGGAAGACCCCAAGATTACTACGAAAGCTATGAAAGCCGCAGTAGTTATTGCATACATCAACATTCCATCAGCCATAAAATGGCTTCTCAGAGCTAGTTTAAAAATATTTATGCATTGTACAGATTGTATTCTTAAAATATTTTAAATAACACGATTAATTCAATAAATTATTTTAATATTCAATTAAATTTTAATGAACTGTGAATTAGAAAATGCATTTATAATACCGAGTTTTGTGTAATAATTTCACAAAAAGTATTGTGCTATTAACTTATGTAATAATGAATTGACCCCTATGTTGAACAACGAATGACTTGAGATTACAGCCTATGCCTACCAAAGCATGGCGGTGAAGCACTATTGGCCAAATGGTGAAGAAACACCTTTGCAAAGTCATTTTTCGGTTATGCTTTCTAAATATTCTTTCGCAGTCGTTAACATCAGTCAGAGTGATCTCACTAATAACAACTCGTCCTTGAAACATGACATGCAGTTGCAAGTCTTAAATAGCGTCGGCTCGAGTAATATCGGCCATTTTCTAAGGGTATTGATCTCTTGCGTTGATTTGAAGTTTTTTATTTTCTATTATTCTTTAGAATCAAAGATTCATTCATAGTCTTACTTTTCCACCTCTTGGACAGAGCCTATCCTTGACACGTCGATATCAACAAATTCTGGTCGGCTTAAAGGAGAATTGTTTCCTTCTTTACAATTAAGTTTAAAATCTGAAACGCTTACAGTACACACATTATAGGGCTCTCCATCATCCACGGATAAATTCTGAAAAGTAATTACGTAACTCACCTTGTCTTCACCTTCAGTCTCCGGATTTTCGGCATTGAATAGTTTGATCTTGGTCTGATCTTTTACATTGACTAACGTCGCAATGTCTTTTGTTGAATTGGTTATCCCGAATAGGCTGACAACCACCTTAAATACATCTTTCCCAACTCCTGATTCTGCTGATACCTTTCCATTTAAATTGACATTCACGAAAATCATTGCGACTATTAAACTCGTAATAATAGCTGATTTCATAACGTAATAACTCCCTTTCAATAATATAGTATTAGTATTAATGCTCTTAAATTTTTTAGAAAATTTGTCGGACCTATTGTCTTCTAATTTTAAGTCCGTTTTGCGGAGCGTTTAAACTTTGCGCAATATGTAAATCATATGTTACTTTATTTATGCCATGAAAGACAGAAATATACTATCTGCGGCCGCGATTTTAGTGATTGCTTCAGTGTTGGTTCTAATATCAACAATAATAATGACAAATATGCCTAACGTGTTTGCAACGACAGACGTATTTACAGCCACTCTTTCCGGAGACAAAGAGGTCCCACCTCTAGATACGAATGCAAAAGGTACAGCAGGATTTAGTCAGCCTCATCTAAACAATATGTCATTTGGCATACAAGTATACGGTATGGAAAAGGTGACCGGTGCACATATACATCTAGGTAAAGAAGGAACAAATGGACCTGTCGTAGTAACGTTGTTCAAAGCACAAAATGAGACAGGAACAGGACCGCTGAACGGACAATTAGTAGGTGGATCCATAACTAATGACATGCTTGAAGGTCCCTTGGCAGGTAAGGCTGTTGAAACAGACTTAGTCAAGGCAATTCAAAGTGGGGAGGCATATGTTAACGTTCATACCACTGACAATCCAAACGGTGCAATTCGTGGACAAATTACAGTTGGAAATCAATAAGACTGAATCCGTTTAGAATTCAATTAGCGGTTACCAGCCTCCTTTTTTCTTAGCACGATATTTCCGTTGTTGTCTCGTTATTTATTCTTCGTTGGTCCGATAATAATTTTTAATGCTGTCAGTCTCGTCTTATCTATCGACGTGCGGAGTAAAGACTTGCATTCTGGCATTTCCCCTATCAACCACATAAAGATTTCCTTCTGTGTCTATTGATACATGTTCTGGTTTCAATAGTTGACCATCACCTATCCCCTTGGTCCCGATAATGGCCACCAGTGTTCCATTAGTAAAAAACTTTTGGACTCTGGGATTGCTGGCTCCATCTACAATGTAAATGTGATCCTTTTTATCGATAGCAATATGTTCTTGAGGTATGGAAAATTCGCCTGGTCCTGTTCCACTTTTACCCCATCTTTTGACGAATTTACCGTTAGAATCAAAAACCTGTACTCCCGGCTGCTTCAAAACACCTACATACACGTTACCCTTGGAATCCACATCTATCGCATGTGGATGTATGAACTGACCATTTCCAGTACCTTTACTGCCCCACTTTGTGATCAAACTAAAGTTATTATCAACCTTGAAGACTCGGTCATTACCAGTATCGGTGATAAATATACCGAAAGGTGAAATGGTGATATCTTCGGGTCTTTTAAATTTATCATTACCTATCCCATACCATTTCTTGATAAACTTACCATTAGTATCGAATTCTTGGATGCGTGAGTTTTCTCTGTCAACAACGAATATGTGATCCGAAGGGTCGATTCCAATACTATATGGTATTTTGAACTGTCCGTCTTTGCTCCCCTTAGTTCCCCATTTTAAGATGAACGTACCGTTGTGAGTGAATTTCTGGACATTATTGTTATCTCGTCCTGAGACGTAGACACTGCCCTTAGAGTCGAATGCAACATCATGAGGGCGTTCAAACTGACCATTACCAGTTCCAAATGACCCCCATTTTCTGACAAATGTATAAGTTTGAAGTTGATCTGATTGTGCCATATTCTGGCCAGTACCTTTAGCGCTGGCGCTGCTGACAATCGAAATAACTCCGAGTGATAATATCACTATTATTATGATAGAAAGCAAGAAAGATTTTCGTTGCATACGTAAAAAGTGTTTAAACCGAAGATTAAATGTTATGTGATACATTTATCTAAGTATGTTGTCGTCTAGGTCTATAAAAATACCGTTAAATAAGGTAACTATGTACAGAGAAAAACAATGAATAAATTTCAAGTGTATAACAAAGTACTATTTTCTTTGTTCTTGGTTACTGTTGCCTTCGTACTTTTCTCTTCTTCAGTGATTGTATTTCCCAATCAGGCAGTTGCAGCAGGTAAATTTACCATTGATCCTAAAATAAATATAAAAAATTTAAATAATCCTCAAAAATTAAAGGTTGTAGCATACTCTAATGGCGAAAACAATATTAAATATCTGACAGGTAACGATCTGAATTCAGATACTGCTACCGTTTCATTCCAATTTAATCATACAAACGACATTGTTACTGCAGTTCATAGAGATGAATACTTTGTATGCGCCTACGACCTTAATGCACAAACAAATGAGATGAAGTCTTATTCTTGCATTGAGGGCAATCTTGAAAATCCGACTGGAAAAAATCCAGTAAATATAGGTTCGGGGCCTGTGGTTACACTGTCCACTGGACCGTTCAAACCTGTCAATGGGGCGGAAATAAAGAATCCAACTGTTGTGGTATGGATAAAAAATCTTGCTGGTAAGAAAAATCTAAAGGATATCGAAGTCGTTGCTATGATTAAAGGGGAATTTAGGTCTAAGATAATAGATGCACGAAAATTGCTAGAAAAATCAAAGGATAATATAATAAAGGTCCCACTAACTTTTGACGAGACTCCTGAAATTGGTACCATTAGGGTAGGAGATTGGCTTTTTGCTTGTGTCTCTGCTAATGTGTTAAAACCAGTTGAGGGAACAGAATGCGAACATAGAGCCACATCACATACGGGACACGTACATAACTTGGTGGCAAGACACGACTAGAATGTAAAGTAAATCTTTACATATTTTCCACTTTTTTGTTTGTTCTTCTAATATAGTAATGCTCTCTGTATTGTTGTTTGTGGTTTTGAAAATAATTCTTCATATATGCGCGGATTTGTTCCTTGTTTTTTGAATTGTAGATCTCTTCTCTTGTAAAATGGCTTGTCTTTTCTGGTGATAATAGTTGTCGTTGTATTTAAGTAACGTAGATTTGTTCTTAGATAACATGCCTGGCGCTGTGGTTTGTAATTGTATTTTTCTTTCTTAATATCATTCATATACCACGGCAACATCCCGTTCGGTCTTAAGGGTTGATAATATCCAGATCCGTCAACTTATTTGGACACAAACTGTCCATGACCGCTCAACCTCTCTAGTTGTTTCTCATGTTCTAATCGTTCCTTTTCTATTCTA
>DATIFZ010000060.1:0-2847 GCA_035454925.1 Nitrososphaeraceae archaeon | reverse complement strand
TCGACAAACCAGAAGAGGAACCATATATCACATGAACTTTCCCTACAGATAATGTTTCACTTGCTATCTTTTCTCCAGGTGCACCGATAGCCAAGTCACTATTACCATCACCGTTGAAGTCGCCTGTCGATAGAGATACTCCAAAGAGATCACTAGTTTCCGCCACATCATCAAGACCGTTAAGACCTTGCTGCCAGTATTGATCTGCTAAAACAGCATTAGCTGATAGACCCTGAGAAGATCCATAGATTACATTTATTGCCCCTTGACATGTTTGCAGAACTGGTTCTTCGCATCCATTAGCAGCTGTTCCATCAATAGTCTCATCTCTCACTCCAATAACCAAATCGTCCTTATTGTCTCCGTTGAAGTCGCCTGTCGTGAGCGACGACCCAAAATGATCATATTTTTCTACATCGCCTTCTACATCCGTTGAATTTTGCGTCCATACTTGGACACCTATAACAGTGTTAGGATTACTCGTATTAGGCGATAAACCAAATGAAGAACCATAAATCACTTGCACTTGTCCAGTGCCGTAAAAGTATACTAACTGGTCTTCTGTACCAAAATCTTCAGCTGCTATTCCAATGGCAAGATCATCTTTCCCATCACCATTAAAATCACCTGATGCCAGAGAAGAGCCGAATCCGTCGTTTTCTTCAGCAAAATCCGGTATATTTCCCATGCCCTGGACCCAAACTTGTTTTGGAAATTGAGAAAAAGTTAGTCCTTGCCCAGAACCATAAATGATTTGGACTACTCCAACATTATTTGTAAATAGATTAGAACTAATGCTCGTGTCAAAATTTTGAGGGGTTGCAACTGCAAGATCAATGTCCTCACCAGGGACGCCTATAGCCAAATCATCTATCCCATCGCCATTAAAATCACCTGATGCCAGAGATGATCCGAAGTTATCCCGTTCCTCTGGTATTCCGGGCATTCCTTGCGAACCCTGTCTCCATAGTTGATCCTCCAACGCAGTATCAGATGCAAGTCCGTTTGCAGATCCATAAATAACATGAACAACACCCGCATCAGACACATCATCAACACCATCATAATTACTATCGATATCTTCTGAAGGTACACCAATAGCCTTATCGCCATAGCCATCACCATTAAAATCACCAAAAGCTGGAGAGTGTCTTAGCGATGCAGTTCCACTAAAATCACTAATGCTGGAAGTAATATTATTTGAAGCATCACTTTGATTTTTTCCTTGGGATTGAAACGACCTAGTATTATTGACTCCAATCTCCATTTGTGTTATATTGAAATTTTTTCCTTGGATAATAGTTTCGGTTATGGTTCTATTTTTAGTTACATATTGGTCCTTCGGTGGATAATTTGTAGAGGAATTCAATTTAACACTAGGTCCAATGTTAGTATTGTTCGTTCCAATTTCTTCTATTGAATTCACTGGTCTAAAGTTCATAAGAGGTAATAAGAGTAATCCGGTAGTGATTCCAAACAAAACCCATGATTTATCATTTTTTCTGCCAAGTTTATCGGACATAATGAATTTGAATATGGTGTTGTTATTAAAGTTTCAGATTTCTAATAGGAAAAGATCAGTACCAGATCAGGTTTCTCACTTGAAACTAAAAATTTGAAGATGGAGTAAAGAATTTTTATTTTGGGTGATTGTAAAGATAACATCGACTCATCCAAGGATATAACGTTTCTATTAGAAGTAACTTTTGCAATGATATTACCAAATGTTCCTAAGGAATTGGACATAGGCCTGATAATCCAATAATTATTTCAATATTTTGACAGGATTAATAAATATCCGTTCTTCCTCATCATATGCAATATCTACTACCGCCTCATAGTTTTTAACCAAGATCTTATGAGGTATCGAAAAATTAACATTCGTATCTCCAGTAATTTAATTTTTCATAGATATTTTCATGCGATCCGAGATCTTCAACGATTGATATCTCCGATCAAAATTTAATGGGTCGGAAGGGATTGATATTGTTTGCAATGTAAATCCATATCTTCTACAGATATTGTCATTAAGCTAATTTTAGCACCGGCCAGTAGGGAATCGCATTGGTAACAATTCGGATCCAAGCCTATTGGGATGACTGAATGTCCAATTCTCTTTATTAGATATGCTAAAATTCCAAATGGCCTTTTGATCAATAAAGTTAATATTATTCTACGGTAATTGAGATTAGATATCTGAATTTAAAATCCTTAATAATACCCAAACTATCAAGATTGTATGTTCAATTTACCTGTTAGAAAAAGTGAGATAAATGTTGTACTGTCAGCCGTTTTAGCATCTATGCTTTTGTTATCTATTTCAAGTTTACCATATACAATATCAAAACCAATTGCAATAACAAATTATGCAAATGCACAGACTTCCAGCACTGTAGAAAATGCATCAGGTATAGAATTATCTGACACAACCATAAATGCAACAACAAATGGAAGTATGACGCAAATGACGAATCAAGATAATAGATCTAGTAATACACAGAATAAAACCGAACTTAAAGATGTTGCACCTTTTGTATTTGAGGATAGTAATCAACAGACTAACCAGTCTAATGTTACGGGCGCTAGTGTGGCTGGTTCTGACAGTGCGGTCACTGGAAGCTCAGAGGTAACCGCTGATTTTAATGGTGATGGATTTGAGGATAAGGCCATTGGGGTACCTTATGAAGATGTCGATTCAGCAGATGGTACTATAATTGACGCAGGAATTGTACATGTCATCTACGGTTCTGCAGGAGGACTGTCAACTAGTGCTGTTTTATCAGACCAATTGATTACACAGGATTCATTAGATTTTATTATTCCGATGCGTTCCGAAATTGGTGATCA
>DATIFZ010000059.1:0-38025 GCA_035454925.1 Nitrososphaeraceae archaeon | reverse complement strand
GGAAAATCCTTAGCAGATATCAGAGCACTGCCAATAATAACCACTCTATTAAAGGCAAAGTTTGAAGTTACAGACGAGGAGATTTCAAAGTTAGAAGAAATAGACAAGCAGTTATCCGATTCGTTCAAAGGTAACATTGAGGAGGTAAAGGTCTCTGTCTAAAACCACCGGAATAGAATATACGAAAATTGCTGAAATAAAAGGACCACTTATGATAGTAGATGGTGTGACTAAAGCATCATTTGACGAACTAGTGGAAATTGAAACAAATGATGGTGAAAGAAGATTAGGAAAAGTTCTTGAAATAGGATTCGGAAAAGCAGTAGTTCAGGTTTTTGAAGGTACAACGGGACTTGCTATAACTGGAACAAAAGTAAAATTTCTCGGAAAAACCATGACCATGCCAGTATCGCAAGAACTACTTGGACGAGTGTTCGATGGGCTCGGAAGACCAAATGATGGCTTACCTGATCCTGTTGCTGATAAATTCCTTGACGTGAACGGAGAGCCGATGAATCCCCAGAGCCGAGAATATCCAACTTCATTCATTCAAACCGGAGTATCTGTTATTGATGGAATGCTAACACTTGTCAGGGGTCAAAAGTTACCTATATTTTCGGGCTCTGGAATGTCACATAATATTTTGGCGGCACAAATTGCGCGACAAGCTACTGTTGTAGGGACAAACGAAGACTTTGCTGTAGTATTTGCGGCTATTGGTGTTCAGTATTCTGAGGCACAGTACTTCAAAAGGAGTTTGGAGGAATCAGGTGCTTTGAGAAGAAGTGTTTTATTTATCAATCTAGCAGATGACCCTGCAATTGAAAGAATTATCACTCCAAGAGTTGCATTGACCGTAGCAGAGTATCTTGCATTTGATCTAGGTATGCATGTATTGGCAATACTAACTGATATGACCAATTATGCCGAAGCGCTCAGGGAAATTAGCGCCGCTAGGGAAGAAGTTCCTGGAAGAAAAGGTTACCCTGGATATCTCTATACTGATCTGGCAAATAATTATGAGCGAGCAGGGAGAATTAAAGGAAAGAGCGGAAGTGTTACTCAAATGCCGATATTATCAATGCCCGCAGATGACATTACACATCCTATCCCTGATTTGACTGGTTACATTACCGAAGGACAAATTGTCCTGGGGAGAGACCTTTTTAGAAAGGGAATATATCCACCGGTAAATGTTATGATGTCACTTTCTAGATTAATGAAGGATGGTGTTGGAGAAGGAAAAACTAGATCAGATCATATGGAAGTTGGTAATCAATTATACGATGCTTATTCCAGAGCCCAAGAGGTTAGAGCACTGGCAGAGATTGTAGGCAAGGCAGGTTTGACCGGCGTTGATTTGAAGTATCTCGACGCTGGGGATAGCTTTGAGACGCATTTTCTAAAACAAAGTCCCGATGAAAATAGAAATTTGGATGAAACGCTGAGCAGGGCATGGGATATCTTGGCTACTTTACCAGAAGGGGAACTAACTAAAATTAAAGACAAACATATTCAGCAGTATTATAAGGGAAACAAGTAAACTATAGTACACCGATATGTCCTTTGGGAAAAATGTTACTGCAACGAAAATAGAACTGATAAAGATAAGGAGATCCTTGCAAGTTAGCAGTATGGTTCACAAAATACTTGATGACAAACGAGAAGTGTTACTAAAAAAAATTGACGAAATGATAGAAGAAGCTAATAAAACGAGAGGTGATATCTGGTCTCCACTTTCTGATATTTACTCTGCAGTCTATGATTCATATATGTCGCTTGGAACATCGACCCTTGAATCGATTTCAGATTCGACTCCGGGTATAATGGAAGTAAATGTTGATGTGAGAAGGATCGTTGATGTGAAAATTCCCACACTACAGATAAAAACAAAACAGGGAGGTCAGGATCTCTCTTATGGATTTTCAGAAACAAACGTCTATGTTGACAAGGCATCTAAGCAGATAAAGAATATGCTTCCGCAGATTTGTAAGGCAGCCGAGTATGAAAATGCCATTTTCAGTTTAGCAAAGGAACTTGAAAAGACCCAAAAATTGATCAATGCACTTGAATTTGTTATAATTCCACAGTATCAGCATGCGATTGCCTTCATTAGGGGAACATTGGAAGAACGTGAACGAGAAGAATTTGTAAGATTGAAAAAAGTAAAAGTTGTTTTAGATAGGAAAAAGATTATAGAGCAGACGCAATAATGCATATTGATGGTTGCAAGTAAAATGGAAGCTGATATTATTGCAGAGTATTTTAAGAAATCAAAACAGAATTTACAATCAGAACATGATTCAATGATACAGGATGTAAAACAAGATATTTCTTCCTACAAGAAAAAGGCTATCTCCAATGCTTAAGTAATCTACATAAAATTCTAAAACACATTTGAACCAATTACAGTAGCAAGAAATATTCTATTGATTAGAATCTCTTAATGATGTTGGATAGCTCAAGTTACTTACAAACTCGTTCGTATTTACTCTGCAGTGAATTCTGGCACCATTCAGCCTTCTTAGTTATAATTAAATATGGCCTTCAATTTCGAACCAATGTATGATGGGTGTTAACAGAGAAAAAGTTAGTGTTATTCTTTTGACCATTGCTATGACTTCTAGCATACTGTTCTTGTATAACAATTGGGCATTTGGACAAGCTGAAACAGGGGGAACGTCAGATGCAGGATCATCCAAGCTTATTGGCGCAGGTATGGCATTTGGTCTTGCGGCCGCTGGTTCAGGAATTGGTTTGGGATTTGTAGGCGCTGCTGGTTTAGCCGCGATTAGCGATAATCCAAAAATGCAATCTAGAGTCTTCATATTTGTCGGTATGGTAGAATCCATTGCTATCTATGGTATTGTAATGATGTTTATTATCTTGGGACAATGATCAGCTGCTATATATTCAAAACATTTTTCGTAAAGCCAAAGCCGATATCGTAAAGCTGTAGTAGGTTGCCGCCAATTTTTAATATGGCTGCAAGAACTTATCATAATCAAGTAGAAATCAAATTTAGAATATCAAAGTAAGTCGAATTATGGTAATTAATTACAAGACTTAATTTTGAAATGTTGAAACGAAGAAAAGGGAAAGATTTTAAGGAGAATTAGTAATCAAAAAACTCAATACAATGGGACAGGCCAAACTCTTAAAGACAACATTGATTCTGCCAAGAGTTGAAACGCACGATGCCGTAAGTAAATTGGCGGAATTAGAATGGTTTCATCCATTGCAGAACCCTTCTGAACATGGTAATCCTTATTTTGATGATCTCTTGTTAAATGCTCAGAAGTTATTTCAAGAAATTGACGATGTTATAAGATCTTTAGGCATACCCCTTGAAACTGGTGTCATGGCCGCTCTCTTTAAAGGCGCTCCCCAGGGAAAGACTGATTACAAGATAGACGATATTCAAAATTTTATTGTTGAATTAGAAAAGAAAAGTAAAGTTCTACTAGACGAACCAATATCGTTACTGAAAACTCAGCAACAAATAGAAAAGGAGCTTGAAGAGTATCGTAATGCCCTAGACGCAATCGGAAGTGCTTCAAAGCTACAAATGGACTTAGCTGGTTTGCGTGGTTTAAAGGCATTTTTTGCAGAGATTTTTATCGTTAATACCAAAGATATCACTGAAATTCAAAATAGCCTGACTGATCTTATTGTACATCCGCTCAAACTTAATGATGAGAAATCATCTATCACTGTGATAGGCTCACAAGAAGATTCTGAAAAAATCATGAAAGTTCTTAGAAGTTTTAACGTGCATCCTATTCAGATACCTACCGAATTGCCACAGAATCCCGGTTTCGCCTATGACAAATGCCAAAAGAAATCCAAGGAACTTGAAAAGAAATCTGCAGAGATTACTAAAAAAATAGAGAAATTAAAAGTTAGTCTCTTGCCCAAATTACTTTCATTATACGAGTCCTCTAAGGTAGCAAAAGACATTTTGGAAGTAACAAGAAAACCAGGAGGTACCAAGAATTTTGCAGTGATTCAGGGGTATATACCAGATAACATGGAAAAGAGATTCAAAAGCCTCACAAAAAATTATATCTCAATTTCCGAGCCTGTCAGTATAGATAACGCTTCTAATAATCAGCTTCCAACATTACTTGTCAATAATAGATATACAAAGACTTTTGAAGTAATAACTGAAACTCAAGGTCTTCCGAACTATGGTGAAGTTGACCCTACTCCCACTATAGCTTTTGTGTGGCCTGTATTTTATGGCATCATGTTCGGAGATTTGGGGCATGGATTGTTACTCTTTGGATTGGGTATGTTCTTACGATACAGGGGGAATGGCAATTTAAAAACATGGGCAACTTTATTAGCTGCCAGCGGTGCAGCAGCCAGCATTGCCGGATTAGGGACTGGCGAGATGTTTGGTTTTCACTTAAATGAGATAGCGATTTTGTCTCACGTCTTTGAACCTTTAGGATGGATAGTTGGTTCCCTGAATGTTTCAGAATTAACATTCGATCAAGTAATAAAAATACTCAAAGTTTCAGTAGCTATAGGCATCATACATTTATTGATAGCAATGTTTCTAAAACTTCGACACGATATACTGGAAAAGAATAGACTCTTAATTCTAACACATGATATTCCGTCCATAATACAATTTCTCGCCATAGTCGCATTAATACTTGCGGCAATAGGCTCAGGTTATGACATTATAGGTATGTTCGGAGTAACCGGGGCTATCCACAATGAACCTGTGCCTTGGTTGTCATTTTTGTTCGGAAAGTGGGTAACAGTAGACCTGGTCGCAAAAGCCACACCTCCGATAATCTTTGCAACAGTGGGAATCATGATTTTGGGGGGTAAGAAGGAACAAGAACATGCTGCTAAACTTGGTCATGATGAAGGTGGTGGACTAATGGGAATTGTCATAGAGGTGATATTAGTAAGAATTATCGAGGTTCTTTCTAATGTGATTAGTTATACAAGAATTGGAATTATGCTTTTAGTACATGCGGCTCTATTGGTAACCGTTAATCAATCCTATGAGAGCGGAGGCGGGCTGGCAGTACTGATTGGGGGTAACATAGGAATAATGCTTATTGAGGGATTAATTGTTTATATTCAGACCATCAGATTACATCTGTATGAATGGTTCCCAAAATGGTATAGAGGAGAAGGACTCGAGTTTAAAAAATTGATTCCAAAAATGTTATATTCAAATCTTATATGGCCGGAAAAAAGATCCGGATAAACGAAACGTACTTACAAAAAACAAATTTTTTTTCGATGTATATTCTTAGGACTTTCAAGACTTTAACAAAAATATCTCATTCAGTTATGTGAAACACATTTGGTCTAATGGATGTTAACTAGTTTGGATACAATCGTTTCTGCTGGAATTTTTTGCTCAATTCCAGATGCAATTGCTGACAAATTTCTAACTTCCATCATGATGAGTTTCAGTGCGGCAAGTACTATCCCGACGCTAAACATCGTTCTAAATGCTGATAACGCACGCTTTAATGCAATGTCTTCAAATCCCTTTTCAATTTGCAAGATGGAATCAATGTCACTTGTCTGATTCTGAGGGACAATATCCTTGTATACTGTATTGGATAATTCCCCAATTACTTCCGATATTTTTTCCGCATTTATCATCTTTTGTATAGTTTCTTTTGTTACCTTAGATGTACTAGCAACCATGAGATTATTTATGTCATCGGCAGGCAGGTTCCAAAATTTTCCCCGCAGTATGGCAAGTACGTTATAAGAATCAATATCAACAGAAACAATGTTTTTTGCATCCAATGATTGTGATTCAGTATTCATTGCCCTACCTAAATCATGGTAGAATACATGATCCAGGTAAACATCAAAAATCCTGACATCTCCTTTATCCTTGTAAATAGCGGCCGCTTTACTAATATCGTCTGCAAATTCGCTGCCAGCAAGAGTAGAAACTGCTTCCTCCAATGTCTTTGAAACAAGTGCCTTAACCACAAGATCTCGTCTACCTACTAGTTCTTCAGCCCTGAGGTTTATCTTCGGCAAAAGTTCATCGTACGATTTTCCCAGAGCTTTTCCTTTTAAAATCATCTTTAAATTCCATGTAATGTGCTTTACAAAATATGCACTGATAATTCTGGCTCCGCCTGAAATGTTGACCATTTTTGAATGTGTGTTCACGAGATATTCTTTCAACGCGTTTTCAATCTTATCTGCGGTATACGGTTTCGTGAGCTTGGCCAACGCATCGAGGTAAACGGTATTTTTCATCCTTGTTACTAGTTCATCCATGTCCCTTGATTCGGTTAACATCTGGAGTTCATTCTTTGTTAACATTCTCCCTTTTAATCCATGAGACATGACAGTGCCGAAAATTTTTCCTGGCATGCTTACCTTGCTCATTGATTATAGCACATCCTCTGTCATTAAAGTAATAATTCTGCATCAATTTTAACCTTGCCTGAAAAACTATCAAGCATGATTATGTTATTGTGAATAAAACAAAGTAATCGACATACAACGAAATAAGCTATGTTTCTACAGTCCTGCTAACTGAAGAATTGTTAATGTGGGTGTAGAAAAAGTAGAACATGATTTGTAGTTTCAAACAATCATTTCAACTTATATCAATCGATTTAGTAGCTGACTATAAGATAAACTTTTTAGAATTTAAAAATTACGTGATAAATTTCTATGTGTGGACCGGATTCAAAATTGATAATACGGCACAGTAGATGATATTATTAAAAGGAACAAATTCTGAAATCGTAGCAGATTGTTGACGTCATCTATCAATTTCGCATATTTCAGATTATGGTATCTAAAATTTTCATTTATTCATGGCCATAAAGTGCTAGATCGGTCAGTTAAACTGAATAAACTTTAATCTTATCCAGCCTAACTGTCAAAAAAAGTTGAGATAGAACGAGATAAGGGATGGGCAAATCCTAAGGTGACAAAATGGGTTGAAAAGCCCATGATGGCCCCTATTACTAAATTATCCGTATGCCAATAAATTCCCAAAAATATTCCCAAAGCAGGAACAGTAAATAACAGCGCAAGAATTACGCTTACACTTACCATCTTTATCATGATATCTGGCGTGACATTTTCCATTTTTTGGCAAGGAAACTGAAACTTTAGACTTGTGCAGGACAATTTACAAAATGCAATCTTTTGAGACCTGATATATATATTCACGTCTTAAAAATTATTGAAAATTTTCCAATGATTGTATAATTTAACCGGATATCACTTACATTATGAATTTTGTAATAACAGAATAAGAAAAAAATCAGAAAAAACATTGGTACAAAATTCTAACTTATTTCTGTCTTTGAAATATTAATTGCATGATAACCTGATGCGGGGTACCATAGAATTAAAAGACATTATTGTGGGTAAATTTATTGCAAGGTACACCTCTAAAAAATATCGCTCGTAAAAATGAAACTCGTTAATGCTAGAAGACAAATAGTATATCGTCTCTAATTCGCCCCAAGTCGAAATTTCATACCACGGATACATCGCTACATTGAAAGTCTTTTAGAGATCTTGTATGCAAAACCCATAGCTACAAAAAGTGTAATGACTCCAGCAGAGATGGTTATTATCAAATTTGTCTTGATAATGTAGTGGAACAAAACAGTGCTGACTATAGCCGGCAATGCTATGATGAGAGCTAGAAATGTACCGTTTATGAAAATTTTTGACGTAGAAATTCTTTTATTATCACTTCCAGAATTTGACGCCAACTTTAACAATAGTATTTTTATATCCTATAAAATCCTTCACGATACAGCTCAAATCAAGGATAAAAATTGGATATTTTCTTTAGCAATTTGGCAATTTGAACACATCCAGATTTCAGAGTAAAATCATTTATCTGATATTGTTCAGGATATGTACTCAGGTGAAAAAGATATCTATTATATCTGAGTATACTGTCTATACGAAATAACCCGAATTATTTTAGTTATGCTGAAATAACTGATTGGTGGATTATTATGATACGTTAAATGAATGTAAAAGAAGTTTGCTTACAACTCTGTACCTGTACTTGGTTGGAGATTATGACATGTATTGGTGTTACCCTATATCTTATCCATAATTCACAGTATTATCTTGCTCTTATTACTATAGTTGTTTTTTCACCTCTTATTGGATTTCATTTTGCTATATCAAAAGTAAGTAACGACGAATATTGTACTAGTTGTAGGAAATGAATCATAGCCACCGATTCCTTTAATTTCTAATTAATCACACACTTAACACTGCGATATAGTGATAAGAATTCAAATTAGAAAATCAATTCATCAATACTCAAAATTCGTCCGCAATATTTGCATTTTAGAATTATTTTCTCTTTATCAATAACTTCAATTACAGATTTAATATTCTCACCGATAGTTACGCATCTTAAATTGGGGCATTTGAAAACTCCAGTGATAAAATCAGGCATTTGTATTTTTCTTTTTTCAGCTAATTTGTAATCCTTGATGATGTTTATGGTAGCATGTGGCGCTATTAACGACAGTTTATTCGTTTCATCAGTTTCGAGATATCTGTTTTCTACCTTAATGATATCTTTTTTTTCGAACTTGTTGCTCGGAACATTCAAGGCAACTGTGATGACATTGCCTTCTCTTCCTGTAATATTTAACGCCCTTAAAACTAAAAAAGCCTTACCAGACTCAATATGATCAATTACCGATCCGTTTTTGATTCTCCTAACAATTAATTCACTTGAATTGGACAGATTTCTTAACTCCGTTCCATATTATATTGGCTATACTATAAAAATATGAAATTCGCCAATTATGCACTACCCAGAATGTTTAGGCAGGCAATCAAATTATATTTTGCATCATCATCTTTTTGAATTCGATGTCCGACAAACTCTTTTTAGCTTCTAATATCATTGCGGCGTCATTACCAACGACATACCTTTGCTTCGGTTCATGAGTCTTTAAGGCCTGTAGTATCACTTTTGCAACTTCAACAGGGGGTGTAGCATGTTCTTGCATTAATTCAATATTTTTTTGAATTTTCTTTAGGGAATTAGAATATGACAAACTCTTTTTTGAAGATTTTTCTGACACAATACAATTGTGGAAAAAGTTTGTTTTGACCACTCCCGGTTCAATTATGATCACTCTTATCCCGAAAGGAAACAATTCGTACATTAGTGATTCACTAAATCCTTCGATAGCAAATTTTGTACTTACGTAAGCAGAAATACCGGGGAATCCTACTTGTCCTGCTCCTGAGCTTATATTGATAATAGTACCGCTTTTCTGGTCTCGCATTAAGGGAATGACTTTTTTAGTAACAGTGAGGACCCCAAAAAAATTAGTCTCGAATTGGCTCCTTATTTCATCCAATCGAAGCTCTTCAAAAAAACCTACCAAACCGTATCCTGCATTATTTATTAGAACGTCTATTCGTTTTTCTTCAGTTTTGATTCGATTTACCGCATTTTCTATTGAGGACTTATCGTTTACATCAAGCTGCAAGATATTTAGGTCAAGTTTTTCTTCTGCAATCTTTTTTTCTAGAGTATCAGAATTCTTTGTATTCCTGACTCCAGCATATGTACAAAACCCATTTCTTGCTAGCGTTAATGCTGTTTCATAACCAATTCCACTGGAGCAACCTGTAATGAGCGCAACTTGACGCATTATACTAATACCAGTTTATTTTTTATATATCTTTAAGCCCAAATTATATCCTCTCGAGATATTCGTCTTCGTAAGGTACAATCTCAATTTTGACAAACATTAGATTAAAAACATTAATTTATCATTGAAATGGATCGATATCGATTGTCCGACGCAGATGAAGAACCCCGTTCACGCACGGGAACACCTCAGAACCAATTGGTTAGGTCCCTGGGACTTTTAGATATACTCATGGTGGGGATAGCAGCAATGATTGGTGGTTCGATTTTTGTTCTGACGGGACCTGCAATTGGCCTTGCAGGAAGCGCTGTTATAGCGGCATTCATTATTAATGCTATAATCACGCTGTTCACTGCCATGGCATATGCAGAACTTGGTTCAGCTATGCCCGAAGCGGGAGGTGGCTATCTATGGGTCAGAGAGGGTTTGCCTAGACCAAACGCATTCATAAGTGGATGGATGGCTTGGCTGGCACACATAATCGCTGGATCATTATATGCAGTAAGTTTCGCTTCATTTCTTACAGGACTACTTGAGATGACAAATATTTCGCACGATTATGTGCTTTTGAACGTTATTCCACTAGAGAAGCTGATAGCTGTCATTTCAATTGCTGTTTTCACTTATATCAACATTAAAGGAACATCTGAAACTGGCAAGACTGGCGTCGTCATTACTATTATCCAGTTAGGGTTAATATTCATTCTAATAACAGCCGGTATATGGGTTATGAGTGGTCAACCTAACTGGCATACAAATTTTTCAGATTTTGTGCCAATGGGCATCACTGGAATAATCGCTGCAATGGGTTTGACTTTCATAGCATTTGAAGGATACGAGGTAATCGTTCAAACAGGAGAGGAAGTTAAAAATCCAAAAAGGAACATTCCGCGAGCAATATTCATATCGTTAACTGCTGTTGTTGTTCTGTACTGTTTAATTGCCTTCGTATCTATTGGTGCCATATTTCCACAAGGCATTGAGTCATGGAAATACATTGGTCAGAGCGGTGAGCTTGGAATAATGAAGGCCGCCGAATTACTTGTGCCTTACGGAGCATTTATCGTTCTAGGTGGGGGTCTTATTTCAACCCTTGCGGCATTAAACGCAACAACCTTCTCATCTGCAAGAGTTGCTTTTGCTATGGGCAGGAATTATAATATGCCGTACCAGCTGAGTGCTATCCACAAAAGGAACAAGACACCATATATTGCAATACTAATATCTGGTATCATAATGGCAATTATGGCTTATGGACTTCCTCTCGCGCAGATTGCCACTGCAGCAGGTGTGATTTTTCTGTTGTTATTTACTCAAGTTAATATGGCTGTAATCACAATTCGTAGAATTTATGGGGACAAGTTAGATTACGGCTTTAAAACTCCTTTCTTTCCTGTAATTCCAATCATAGGTATCTTTCTTAAACTTGGGTTAGCTGTATATCTACTTGTAACTCAGCCTTTAAGCTGGGCAATAACTGTGGTATGGGTGGTAATTGGATTCTTTGTGTATCGAATGTACACATTTAAGAAAGAAATAGATCATTATGCACCAATTGTTACGAGCGAAGGGGATTTAGAGAGAAAAGATTACAGGATTCTTATTCCGTATACCCCCGAAGATCCAGATAGATTGCTAAAGTATGCAATAAGGGTAGCCAAAGAAAGTATCGGAGAGATTAATATTTTGAGAGTAATTACAGTTCCAAAACAAACACCGCTGTCCGCTGGAACAGGTTATGCTGAAACAGCCAGGAAATCATTTGAACCGTTAGATAAGCTAATTGATAAGGAGAATATTCTAAATCACTATCTCGTCAGAATATCGCATGATTCAAGTGAGGCAATATTAGCCACTGTGGAAGAACAAAAAATAGATCTATTAATTACAGATTTTGAAATGTTCAGAAATAGTAAAAAATTTCAAACGATACTAACATGCGATGTTTTAGCAATACTATCAGAAGGGAACGAGGAGCTAACATTTGAACCAGACCGGAAAAAAGGCCGTAAAGATAAGAAAAATTTGGTAGTTTTATATGATGGGGGAGATCATTCCGACATCGTTCTGAAGGCAACAAGCTGGTTAGAACGTTCAGGGCAGTTCAAAATTAATGTGTTATATATCAATACCAAAAATGATGGCGAACAGGAAAAAATTGTAAGAATAACAGACATACTAAAACAAAAGGAATACCTTGAACAGGTTGGCATTGAATTTAATGAGATTACACTTTCAGATAACGATATGCGATATAGTAATGAAGCAGCAGATACAATTTTGTCATCTTTGGGCAATTTTCAACCCGACGTTGTCATAACCAGTGCAACAATTTCAAAGTTTAGTTTGTTTAATGATCTTCATTTTCTAAATATGCTATATGAGCTCAAATGCCACGTTATAGTAGCCAGACATTTTGCTATTCCTGGAGTACACACAATCAAAACTCTAATCCATAAATTAAGATATTTCATACTTGAAAAGATTGAAGACCTCAAAAGGACCAAACAGGAATCAACAAGCTAAAAACATTAACTGGCTTGTTCTAGCTAAACTAGCTAAGGTTCTGACCTCCAATAGTGTGATACTCATAATTATTTTTACATTTAACAATTATCAAGATTTATATTGCATTAACTTACTTAGGTAAGCCTAATTGTTTTATGCTACTAAAAAAAAATTATTCCATTAAAAACCATTGTCCGAGGTAGAAAAAATGAATGAAAATTTTCAATGGGATTGTTAATAAGAAAAAAATTTCAATATCCGTATGGTTATTTTACCTAATCCCAGGCCTCTTTTCGAGCTCCGTATATGGAGCACAGAATACCGAACTTAGCTCGAGCGACTTAGTTTTAGTGACAGTAAACCTACAAAGAATGCTGGAACAAATCAACTTGGTTCAAAATAGTCTTACAAATGAAGATAACACAAGAGCTTTTGAACATGCATATATTTCACACTCAATAATATTTCCATCAATTAAAGACAAACTAAAAGAGATAGATCAAAACTCAACTGATAGATTAGAATCGCTTTTAATTGATTTACCTATAATGGTAAGATCACCATCTCAGAAGTCGGGAATAGGAGCTGAGATCACTCAAATAAAAGATATCTTGAATGGTATTAATTCAGCTATACTCGATCCAAAGAGTTCTGGTTACAATTCAACCATTTCATCAACTATTATTGTTTTGTTAAACGATACCTCAAAATTTTATCAACTATCTGATTTTGGTAACTCTAAGAATCCTTCGAATTCAGTCGATTATGAAAACGCTATAGGGATGGTCGATATTTCCCATATGCTATACAAAAATATCTCTAATGCGTTTGATGATTCTAAACAAAAAGAATTAGAGTCATTTTTTAATGATCTAAAAAATTCCTTACTTTCCAAATCAGATATTCAAAGCATAACCGTACTCATTAGGGCATTGCAAACCAATTTAGCTGAAAATGAATCCAGTTCTCAGTCCAATGATTCTTTACCAGCATATTTTGCGAATATTAAAAATTTATTATCGGATATCGACACAGCCATAAGAAACGACTCTGATTATTCTTCAGCCGAAAAGTACGCAACCGCAGCATACCTGGACAATTTTGAGTACGTCGAAGCTCCACTTGAAAAAGTTGATCCAATACTTATGAAAAACCTGGAACTAATGATGAGAGAACAACTCAGAGAATTATTAAAAAATGCCCAGCAATCAGAAGCGATTGTCCTTTTGAACAATATCACTACCAATCTTTCAAAGGCCGCAAACCTATTGAATATTGATTATGAAAACCTCGAAACAAGTGATACAGCAGAATACTTAGTTCCTTTGAAAGATTATACTCAATTAAATAATCTAAGTGATATTACCGAACTTAGTAAGGGATTTGGTACGTACTCTGGAGCAAAAAAAGGCTTTGGCGAAAGTACAGACTCTGAGAAGACGGGAGTAAGGGTTGATATTGATAATATAAGGATCAAATTGGTTGAACTACTTCAAAAGTACAAGGAAGGAAAAAATGACGAGGCATTTATGGCAGCCAGATCAGCCTATCTGGATAGTTATGAAGGAATTGAAGTTCCACTTAGGCCGATAAATCCTGACTATACACTTGACATGGAAATAAAATTTGCAGAACTCCGTAATTTAATCCAACAACATCAGCCTTATCCAAGAGTTGAAGCCAAAGTTGTAGAAATAAGAAGCGGACTAGATGAATCTGAAAGATTGGTAACAGGCACAGGAACATTAGCACCTTCACTTGCATTTTCCACTTCATTTTCGATAATATTCAGAGAAGGGCTTGAATCTGCACTTATTTTAGGCGCTATCCTTACTTATCTTGAAGCGTCACGAAATTCACATTATAAGAAACATGTCTATCTAGGAATTGTGGTCTCTGTTATTGCAACAGTCATTACATGGTTTACCGCTCAGTTTATTATAGACATCACCGGTGCAAGCAAGACTCTAATTGAGGCAATAGCGGGAATTTCAGCTGTTGCAGTGCTATTCTGGGTAAGCTTTTGGATATTAAATAAGGTTGAAACTAAAAAATGGATTGAATTTGTAAAGGCAAAAGTTTGGCAGGCAACCACAACGGGAAGCGTAATGGTCTTCTCTATGTTATCGTTTTTTACAGTCTATAGAGAGGGGTTTGAAACTGTTTTATTTTATCAGGCCATGTTGTCATTTGCCAAAAATATGGAGACCTTTGTATTCTTGGGACTAGCATTAGGACTGGCTGTGATATTGAGTGTTGTATTCATCATTAGAAAGCTCGGCAAAAAGTTACCTCTGCGTGTTTTATTTGGTCTAACTATGGGCATCGGAGCTTACATGTCAATCGCATTCATCGGAAATGCAATAAGAGAGTTTCAAGAACTTGGTTATATTTCAACAACACACTTATTCGGAATTATCCCACGATTAGAGATTAACTTGGCAACAATGACAGGTATTCATCCCACACTTGAAACAACTATTGCTCAGATATTACTCCTATCTGTTTATCTTGTAGGATCTCTTTATATATTAATAATGCAACCACGTAAAAAGAAGTTGGCTGAAATGTCTAGAAAATCTATGGCTAATTTGAAGGATGGGGAGAAACGATAATTTGTTTATATCTAATTTTAGGAACAAAATTGTCAATCCTCTGTGCAATCAAGAAAAATAATCAGGCGTAAAACTAATAACTATATTGTGATTAAGACTATATCAAACATTTGGGATCGTCAACATGAATTCTGATGAAGAACTTTATCTGGGAACTGCTGAATCCGAACATATTGAAATGTACCTAAAGGCCATTTGGCACATGCGTGAGAAAAATGAGAAAATAAAAGTTAGTTCTATTGCTAAAATTCTAAATGTAAGGCAACCATCTGTTGTCCAAATGCTTCACAAGCTGAATGACACAAATTTAGTTGACTATGAGAAAGGTAATGCTGAAATGAATTTGACAGCAGAAGGAGAAAAAATAGGAGAAAGAATGATTAGGAATACGAGACTTTTGGAAGTCATGATGAAGGAAGCCCTAAAAATTGAAATCGATGAAGAGATGGTGTGTGGAATTGAACATCATATGAAGGATATATTTACCGATGCTTTATGTACCCTATTAAAACACCCCAGGTACTGTCCACATGGTTATGATATCCCTTTGGGTAACTGTTGCAAAGAATGAACCGTTGTGAGTATTCGACTGTATTTGAGTATAATCAATAATTTGTTGATATTTTTGAGAAAGATAGTGTATGTCAATTGAATACAATAACTCATGGGATATGTTCAGGGGCAATATAAGAAGAACAGGATCAAGAGAAACTAAACCCGTAACCAAACCCTTACTTTACTGGACAGTAGAGCTTGGTTCAATGGTGTCCTCTCCCGTTTATGCAGAGGGATTTCTATACATTCCTACATTGACCGGACGTATCTTTTGTTTGGATATATCAAAGAGAGAGATTAGATGGCATCATAATATTGGAATTCCCATGGTTTCATCACCGTTAATTTTGGATAATATGATAGTATGTGCTACGTTTGGTAACTGGATACAGGGTGATACTTCACAAGATAATATTATTTTTGCACTTGATAAAGATGATGGCAGTATGATTTGGGAGCACCATGCCGGTGGAGACGTTTTTTCTTCACCATGTCATTTAGGAAAGAAAATAGTTTTGGGATCCTTGGATAATAATTTGTATTGTTTCGATTCGACTGGAGATATAATGTGGAAATATGAGACAAAGGATCAAATTTGGTCTTCCCCCTCTTGCAATGATGATATCATATATTTTGGATCTGATGATGGGTTCATATACTCTGTTGATCCAGACGGATCGTTAAAATGGAAATCAAAATTAAATGGTAAAATAAGATCTTCTTCTCCCTGTCTATATGAAGATTTAATTTTCATTGGAACATATAACGGTGGAATATACTGCTTAGATAAATTTAACGGTACTACCAATTGGTATAAAACTATAGAAAAACCAGTTTTATCATCTCCCCTTTTGGTAAAGGATAGAATCATCTTTGGAGCTTCTGATTGTAAACTCTATTGTTTCGGTTTGACAGGTTCTAAAATATGGGAATTTGAAACGGGTGGAAAAATTTGGTCGTCCCCGGCCTGTAGTGAACATGATAGATTATTGTTTTTTGGAGGTTTGGATTCATACGTGTATGGAATAAATATCTATACGGGGAATCAGGAGTGGAAATTCCCCACTATGGGTAGCATAGATTCATCACCGTGTCTTGCGGATGGGATGTTGTTTATCGGTAGCAGAGATGGCATATTGTATTGTTTTGAAAAACATATAGAACCAGCATATATCTCCTGAGATAAAGTATTTTTTACCTGCTGGGAGGATCAAACAAATAGTTAATTAGTACTATTTTTGGCTGATATCTTGAATATTGTTCCATCGTGTTTATAGTTTGCTAGAACGTAAAGATTGCCATCAGGTCCTAATTGGAGATCTGTGATTAGCCCAAAATTTCTGCCGAAAGTTATACTACCCGTTTCACTATTAGTGTCTGCCTTCTTGTCACTCAACGGACCAGAGAGAACTAGGTGTGTTCTATTCTTGTCCAGCGGAAAATTGAAAATGGTGCCATTCTTGACACTACCAACAAATAGATTATCTTTGTATTTTGATCCCAGATTATCAGTATGCATGAATAGGACAGAAGTAGGTGCAATAGTGTCAATCCATATAAACTCGGGATCCCTGTAGGTACCCTTTCCTCCAAAAGTTTCCAAGTTTTTTGGATTAAAATCAGGTGTATCCTTAGAAAATCCGATTACCTCTTTCCAACCGCTATTAAATCCAGGTAGCACAAGATTAATTTCATCGTCAGTGCTGCGACCATTTTCAGTATCCCAGAGATTTCCTGTTACGGGGTCGAATCCAATACCAAAGCTATTTCGGAATCCATAAGCATAATACTTGTTTAATGGGTCTTCGTCTCCTAGAATTCCTTTATTATCAACAACACCTCCATCAAAGGTAATTCTAAGTACGCCCCCTCTTCCATCGGGTGGAGGGCCATCCTTGTTATTCTGAGCTTTAGTAATAAAAGATTGATTTTGAACATAGTTTAAGTTACCAATGACAAGATATACACTCTTCTTGTCCGGGCCTATCTTTAATACTCCGCCATTATGAGAAGGTCCGGGTATCGTAGGTAGATCTAGGAGTAATTTTGGTTTTACTAATTTACCATTATCGTACTCATATCTATAAAGGCGATTTCCAAGAACCTCCCCACCGTCGACGTTCTGAGTTTCTGTATAGAACAAGAATACATACCTCGGATTATCTGAAATTGCAATTCCTAACAATCCTCTCTCACTTACATTCGCCACGTTGACGTCCAAAACGGTTCCAATTACAGTACCGTTTTTAATTTCCTTTACTATTCCAGTATTCTTCTCTATAACCAAGATATCATCAGGTCCGAGAAAACTCATTCCAGTTGGGAACTTAAACCCCGAAGAGTATTCCTTAATCTGTAACTGTGTATCGTTAACCATAGGCAGTTCAAGATCTTTATCCATTTGCCCAAATACATTGATATTTTGACCAGTCAAAACAATGAATGTGGAGCCAAGAAATACAATGAAGGAAATTAAGCAACTATATTGGAGAGATGAGATTTGCAAGTAAAGACTTCAGGAAATAACTGGATTGAATTATTTATTAACGTTTACTATTTGAGATAAAATAAAATCGAAAAAATTGCTACTCCCAAAATTGTATAATTAAGATACAACCAAGGGGCGCTGTTTAATAGATTTTGTCTAATGGAACCTCTCAGTTTATGAAAATTAGTCGAACTACTAATCAGAGTATAGGTGCACCGTCGCGTTTACAAATCGTCAACCGAGTTCAGGACGTACAAAAAACATCAATCCTCTCATCTCTCGTGTGCTGAATTTGAGTCACCGACTAGATTAGGATTCTACTTATTGAATCACTAGGTGGTGTTTTAAGTAACTTTCTTATCTAATCCCCATATCGAATAATTTTTGAAAATTCATATTAATCATTTTTTTTACCTTACAACTATATGAAAATTAAAGTCAATTTTAGAATTCTTTTACTTTTTGGGATATTCATGATATCGGGTGTGGTATGCAACACTGCATTCGCACAAATCCCTTCTGGTACTGGTATAGGTGTAAAAATAGACACGCCAGTAGATTCAACCAGTTTGCCTGCCGGCGACCTAACTATATACGGTACTTCCTCAGACGATGATACTACTAACTGCCAGGTTTATGCTGACTGGAACGATCTGAAACCAATGCAGAATGTTTCTGCTAATGGCCCTAAAGGCATATCAGATTTTTCGAAATGGAGTTTTACATACACTAACAATTATCACAATATAGTTCAAGGTCAGAATGAACTAACTTCAAAAATAACATGTTATGACAGTGGTCAGAATGCCTCCTCCAAATCCTATTCTATTAATGTTACTGGAACACAAGAGGTGAGTAAAAACTCGAATGATACTCTTCAGCAAACTAAGGGAGGTACAGTTCCTGAATCTAATAATATACTATCTGTAAATAGTAACAATAATAACAACAACGATCTAAACAATGCAGTTCAACAAAATAACAAAGAAAATATATCAAATACAGATGCTGAATCCACAAATGTAGATACAGCTACTGAATCCACAAATGTAGATGCAAGTGCTGAAGCCACAAATGTAGATACAGCTACTGAAGCCACAAATACATTACATGTAAAAAGTAACAATACCGACAGTACTTCTCAACAAACTCATAAAGATACAGATAATGAAGCTAACCCTATATTACCAGTAGAGAATAACAATAGCAACAATGGCGCTCACAAAATTCTCCCATTATATTCAGAATCAAATGAAAAATCAACAAAGTCATTCTCTTCCGAAGGTTCTGACGAATCAAACCTAAGCACTGGTACCGTTGAGTCAGAAAATGGCTATAATTCAAAAGCAATTGACAATTCCAAAACTGGTACTATTGGTACCTTTGGATCACCACAAGAAGGTCGAACAGGAACAAATATTTCCCCAATGAGTGGTTCAGAAATTTCTGAAGGCACAGACCGATCAGGAGTTGATAGTGATACTAACACCTTCTTTACATATGAACCTGACCTAGGAGAAGATCAACAATCAAGCACAAATTATGATCAAACCATCAACACACCGGGATCTGGTAATTCTATATCAAATTTAAATGACGAGGGCAATTCAATTTTCGGACTTAAATTCAATCATCTGCACAAGTCTCTTGATACTAAATTAGAACAGAAGATAGAAAAATTAGAAGATAAGATTGCCGATCGCGTGCATTTGTTCGATCTGATTGGATAAGTTAGAATTCCAATTCCCTAAACTTTTGAATTCAAAAATAAATTGCTCGCTATCACTCCTACCAAACCGTTCGACAGATATCGAAGATTTTTTAGGTAAGAAATAAAATTTGTGAAGACGTTGATCAACTCTTGTATTAAGTTCACAACGATTGGTACCTTACTAATAAGATACTTTGATAATAATCAAAGGGGGCCACCTGTATTACTCATTCATGGCTTAGGGGGCTCCTTAGAGAGTTGGACCAACAATATTGAATCTTTTTCAACTAAATATAGAGTAATCGCTTTGGATCTTCCCGGCTTTGGGTTGAGTGATAAACCTCGGATTGATTATACTATTGATTTCTACGTAAATTTTTTAAAAAAATTCATTAAGAAATTAAAAATAAAACACCCTTTTTTAATTGGTTCTTCCTTAGGAGGCCACATTGTTGTTGAGCTAGCTATTAGAAATCCCAAATTAGTTGACAAAGCCGTTTTGGTTAGTCCTGCTGGTTCCCTCCCAAAATCCTTTAAAGGTACTTCTGCATTGAAAAGATACCTCAAAGTCGTAGGCGCAAAATCCGCACCTGAGGTAAGAGAAATACTATCCTCCATCGATAATTCTATTGTCACCCACATCTATGCTGAAGCGCTTTACAAAAGAATATCGTTACCAGGTGCAAAATACGCATTTATTTCCGCACTAAAAGGCAGTGCAAAAGCTTCAAGATACACAACTAAACTTGAGAAAATTAACACAAAGATATTACTAATTTGGGGTAAAAACGATAAAATGATACCGGTAAGATTTATCCGCACATTCTTGGAACATGGTGATTCAAGAATCATCATATTTGAAAATTGTGGCCATAGACCTCATGTAGAGAAACCCAAGCTGTTTAATAAAGCAGTAAAGGATTTCTTAATGGATTAAAATTGATTGAATTTACGCAACAATGTTTCATAGGATTAAATGATCCTTCCTCTATGTGAATTTATGAGTAAAAAGAAAAGTATTCAATTAGTTAAAAAATGATATTGTCATTTTTAAGTGATGATAGGCTGACAATACTTATAAAAATTAAATTAGATAAGATTTTGTGAATTATTATTTAATAATATTATTTTCCGTATCGATTTTCCTATCGACGATTGTTAACCTTAACGTGTACGGATTAGAAGTATCAAAAATAAGTTACATTAATGGGTATAAGGAAATTGGTTTCATTTTTATCAAAAGTAAGATTTTACCGCAATATGACAGTTCGAATCCGCAATCAGAAAACAAAGCCAAAGCACAAACATTCGCAGTTGCAGAAAATACTGACAAGTCAAACACAACAAATGTAGTTGCTTCCGCCGCGGGTGTAAAGATATTGTCGCCGGGTAGTGGGAAGCAAATTCCTGTAGGAAATCTTACCATTTTTGGTATTTCTACAGATAACGAAAAATCCGATTGCACTGTTTCGGTAGATTGGAATAATCAAAAGCCATTCCAAAAAGCCAAGGCTACTGGACCATACGGAGAAGATGATTATTCATCATGGACATACACATATTCTGCTTCATATCACACAATAGAAAAGGGTCTGAATGATTTGACGTCAAAGCTCGAATGTCTAGAAAATTCTAAAGTAACCACAAAATGGCATAGTATCAATGTATCAGGTGTAGTTACCAATGACTCAACTCTATCCTCGAACCTGGTATTTCATGACCCTCTTGGAATTCTCCCACAATTAAATACCATATCCACTAAACCTTCAGCCGATATGTCTGTTATGTCCACTAATGAGACGTCACTGGCACCTTCGAAACTCTTGGTAAACATGGAACTATCCAAGAATGTATTAGCTCCTGGAGATATTCAAAACTTTACCATAAATATTTCCGATTCAAATTCACAGCAAGTCGCAGCAGCAAATATTGGTGTTAAGATCATGCAAGGTACGAAAATATTGAACGAATATAACGGTACCTCAGATACATCTGGTATGTATACCCAATCATGGAATTTAAATCCAGATATTCCATCTGGCAAGTACGATATACTTGTTTCTGCATCAGCTGATGGTCATGAACCGACTTCACTTACGGGGACTTTTGATGTTCAAAGACAGTTGTTAGTTGAAGCAAGTTTATTAAAGCGCCTCGTTTCACCTGGGGAGCAACAAACCATTGACGTTAAGGTTGTGGACGCCAATACTAAAGAATTAGTATCAGGGGCAAATGTTATGGCCAAAATTGGAGAAAAAAATGAATACAACGGTACTTCCAACATATCGGGTGCATATTCTCGCACATGGAACATCACTTCTGATACTCCATCTGGTAACTACGATGTACTTGTTTCTGCATCAGCCAATGGCTATGTACCAGCCTCACTTACAGGAAGTTTTCAAGTTCAAAGGCAGTTGTTAGTTGAAGCCGCTCTATCAAAAGATCCCGTAATACCCGGAGAAGAACAGGCTATTAACGTTAAGGTTGTGGACGCCAATACTAAAAATGCAATATCAGGCGCAAATGTTATGGGGAAGATTGGAGTAAAGAAGTTTTCGGCTACAACCGATGATCTTGGAGCTGTATCTTATTCATGGCATACTCCTCCTACAAGTGGTGGGAATAGCTATCAAGTAGTTCTTGATGTTTCATCTGATGGTTATCCTAAGGAAATGAAAACAATGTCTTTCAAAATGGATAAACCACAAAACCTTTTGGAACCGCCAGTTAGCAATTACCAAAATAATGTTGTTAAAGTTAAGGTCAGTAGCAACGAATTGGATAACAATTCCGAGTCTACGGGTGAATCTCCACAATGCACGAATCTTATTTCAAGTATTGGTTGTGATATTGATGGTAACGATAAACCTGCTGTCACTCCTCTTATCGATGATAAACCTGCTACTGAGGACAAACCTGTTATCGATGATAAACCTGTTACTGAAGTTAAAACTGCTACTAATGATAAACTCGCTGCCACTCTTCTTACCGATGATAAACTCGCTGCCACTCCTCTTACCGATGATAAACCGGCAGCTAATAATGACGTTGAAAATCTTCCATCTAATGACGGTCAAGACGAAAAAAATGCATTTGATTTCC
This sequence comes from Nitrososphaeraceae archaeon, assembly GCA_035454925.1. Taxonomy (GTDB): domain Archaea; phylum Thermoproteota; class Nitrososphaeria; order Nitrososphaerales; family Nitrososphaeraceae; genus TA-21. The sequence goes on along the minus strand of DATIFZ010000059.1, from coordinate 15,375 downwards.
TAGCATCAGTAAATTGAACCAATCTTTAGAATAGAATTTCATATATACAACGTTCATATTTACTATAAACAAGGAATGCTAGATACAAAGCTAAGAAATCAATGCGATTTTGAGACTAGTCACATCCAGCTAACAACCATCAATCAAATTTGATGGATAATAAGTACAGGTGGGTGAAATAGAATATTCCCACACTCAATGGATAAGAAATTATTTGTAATTTCAAGTCGGGGGACTCCCGAATTCTAAATCATGGTGATTTAGTAAATCTTTCAATAACATCCTTATGTTGTGGATATATTTTGGTCAATTCTTTTCTGTTACCTATTTTCCAATCTTTGTAGTCAAAGCCAGGGGAGACGGTGCATCCTAGTAGTGAATAGGATTTTTTTTCATTCACGGATGCTGCAAACCAACAATCCGATTTTACCGTTACTTGAAACTGTTCTCCAGTATTGAAGTTTGGACCTAGTACAGATTTTTTCAGATTGCCTTTTGGATCTATTATATGAAGCGTCAAACTACTGCCTGAGTAGTAATGCCAAATTTCATCTGACTTCATAATATGAAATGAGGCAAATTGTTTCCCAGTTAATAAATAATAGATTACTGTGCATATAGACCTATGACCAGTATACCCGGATAAGTTAACGATCCTATCAGATCTGTAGGTGTTGGCATAATATCCACCTTCTGGATGTTTGTCAAGTTTGAGTTTACTTATCCAAAATTTCGCAAGTTCATTCAAGATATAGGATGAATCAACAGTTCTAACTTAATTCAATATCTTTAGATTTTTTGACCAAGTCTCTTTTTCACGTTTACCTGTATTATACTATGAAACTAAAACGATAATTTGATATCTGGTATCTCACTCTGGACTTTTCATCCGTCATGTCCGAGGTCACAAATGGGTTTTTAGCTCACCTTAAATTGCAGAGTAAAATGATCAAAATCTAATTTTGTATCGACATTATGTACCTCGCATGATATTTTTCGGAAAAATAATCTATCTTATAATTCTGAATCTGGTTTTGACGAATTTATATAGCTATTTAAATCTCAAATCGTGTCATATTCTTTGATTTTGCTACAGTGGTATTCTTGAAGGAAAATATTATATAACTTAGATGTAGAATATAAACAGTCGAGAATGGCAATACAAATTATATTCCTGGCGTTTATGATTATACTCTCTGCAACTTTAACGCAGGTCATCCTTGCAGATGCAGGCGATCAAAGTAATTCAACTGATAGCGGAGTATCTGATAAAAACAAAGATGTGTTTGCGTTATTACAACTTGAAAAAGACGTAGCAAAACACGAAGGTTCCTTGAAAGAGTTACATTCTGGTAACAAGAGCCCGTTCGATTTGTTAGGGGAAGTAAAAGATGAAGGAAAATTTACGCCAGAATCTGGGAGTTTTCTACCTGAATACGATGATACCACAAAAGATAACAACTGATGAAAGTTTTTAATGAATAAAATACAAAATGGAATAAGCGTAAAGGGGGTAAATACAATTCGATGGTTTTTGTTACTTCAATAAAGTAACTGGCATTATCTCATTCATCATTTAGTGATGAAGATGAGCCATTAGAAAAATAGAAGAAAACTCAACACGAGCTCCAAAACAGTATCTTTTATAGTGTAATTTCTAATAGAATCTGAAATCACAAAATATTTATTGTATTAGAATAAAATCGAATTTGGACGTAACTTTGAGTAATAAATTTAGAAATCTAAGTTATATAATCGGTTTTTCTACAATACTTCTAATTATATCATCAAATTTAGTGATAAATAATCAGAAATTCTTAATGGCATATCCACGGCTAGACAAGATTTCCTTCAATGATCTAAACAAGTATGCAATCCCTGTACAGGGTTTTGAAAATGGTCTTGGCATACCATTTTTTGATTCTAATCGCAACTTAGATGAATTAAAGAATAGATTATGCGACGGGAACCCTTTAACGTGTAGACCATCAGAAGGCGCTAATGATAATTCCAATAATAATCAACTGAATGGAGATCGTTCAGACAAATTAGACAAGAAAATGGAGAGGTTAAAGGAAAAACTGGATAATTCTATATTTAATCATGACAAAAATGATCAGTCACAATCAGAAGACACGCAATTGAATCCGGAAGTACAAGAGGATGATAAACAACGTAACAACAACAATGATGATGATAATCAAGATGACAATAAAAAGGATGATATTAATCAGGGTAACAACAATGATGATAATCATAAACAACTTAACAACAACGATAATAATAATCAGGGTAACAACAACGATGATGACAATGAAATTGAAACTAATGGCTTAAACTTGAATTTTGAGAATAAACAGGACAAAATAAACGACAGGATAGAGAAATTTAAAGATAAGATTAGCAAAGAAAATAATGGAATCTTATTGAAGCAACAGGAAAATAAAAAAATTACAAATGATAAAAATGATGATAACAATGATCAAGGCTTATATATTTCTGCATCAGACCTCAAGATTCAAAAGATACAGGCCAATTTAGAAAAGAAAATTGAAAAGTTAAAAGATAAAATTGAAAATGACAAGGACAACCAACGCCTGATAGATCATAGACAAGACAACGAGGCTAAAGACAATGATGATGAGGATAATGATGATACCAAAAAAGGAGATGGTGAATCTTATGACGGCTATCGTTTCAATGGAGATAATGATAATGGTAATGACGGTAATAACTTTAATTTTGCCGCGGCAGGTGATTTTGGATGTTCAACAAATACGCAAAACACTGTATCCAATATGGAGCGCAAAGATCCCGAATTAGTTCTAGCCTTAGGAGATCTCTCGTACCATAGTACTGCCGATTGTTGGTTTGATATGATGTCCCCTCTCAAGGGAAAAATGATGATTACCTTGGGATATCATGATATCAACGATGGAGCAGGAAAAATGAATCAATACGTCAAAAGCTTCGAATTGAATAAACCATACTATTCTTATGATTACAAACATGTTCATTTCCTTGTCATGGCTTCCTTGTCTGACTATAAAGAAGGTTCGGAGCAATACAACTTTATCAAACAAGATCTTGAAAAGGCATCCCAAAATGAAGATACTAATTGGGTAATTGTAAGTACCTATAAACCACTATATTCATCACCCTCAGAACATCCGGCGGATGATTCTTTAAGGGATGCTTACAGTCCACTTTTCGAAAAATATGGTGTTGATCTAGTATTAAACGGACATAACCACAATTATCAGAGAACTTATCCATTAACGTATAATCCCAATGAAAGTGCAAAGCCAATAACGACTAGCGAAGTTAGTACAGGATACAACAGAGGTAATGATGGTATCGTTTTTGCTACTGTGGGAACGGGAGGAGTAAACTTCTATTCCTTGGAGGGTAAAAATCCTTATGTCGCTAACCAATTTGCAGGGAAATTCGGATTTTTGAATATAAATATTAGTAACGGAAGCCCTCATGCAAAGTTGACTGGAACTTTCTATGATAATAAGGGCAGTGAAATAACAGATGAATTTACAATTGAAAAAGAAATAAAAAATAAAAAGAGCGATGTATCTTACAGTTAAGCCGCCTACTACTCAGATCAATGAAGTTAAATATTCAAATTCTAATCAACCAGCAACTGCAATAGCGCCCACATAAATTCACAAACCAAAAAAATAACTTGAAATGTCCACTATGAGAGTCAGACCTCTAGTGAACTTTTAAGACAAAAATAAATTTTTATTTCTTCGCCATATCAAATCTATCGGAAACGTCTTGCCAGTTTATTACATTCCACCAAGAAGATATGTAGTCTGGTCTTTTGTTCTGGTACTTGAGATAATAAGCATGTTCCCATACATCACATCCCAAAAGTGGTATCAAGCCCTCAGTTCGCGGACTTGTTTGATTTGGCATTGATTTGTATTCCACCTTCTTGCTTGATGGATTATATACGAGCCATCCCCATCCGCTGCCTTGAATCAATACGGTGCTGGAAGAGAATTTTTCTTTGAAAGCAGAAAAGCTTCCAAATGATTCGTTTATTGCAGCCGCAATAGATCCACTCGCTTCACCTCCACCGTTTGCTTTCATATTTTGCCAAAATATCCGATGATTATCAAATCCCCCACCATTAAAATTGACAGCACTTTTTTGATCTGCAGGTACTTGATCGATGTTAGACAATATTTCAACTATATCCTTATTCTGAACATCAGATGGACATTTATCAAGAGCGGCATTGAGCTTATCAGTATAAGTCTGATGATGTTTTGTATGATGTATTTCCATAGTTCTTGCATCAATGTGTGGTTCTAACGCATCGTAACTATATGGTAACGGAGGTAATTCGTATTTTCCCATAAGTCTATTTTTTCTTTGTAATTATTAACTTTTACGTTATGAAAAATATTCATCCCATTAGAAAATGAAGTAAGAAAATATAATATTTATGAAATAATTTTACATCGTGTCAATATTCACATTATCGTTCAAGAATTGTACTATTGTTCTTAACTATGATGTTGTTTTATTTACTGTTTGTCTACAATAAGTTCTAGTCATTGGCTCCCTCATCGCCAGATTCATCATTTGATGTAGATTCTGAAGGAGGCGGCGGTGGCACTGGTTCTTCGTCTGTTTGATTAGTTTCAGCAAGTGATCTACTCAGAGAAGCAAATGAAGTCTCATTCTCAAATGCTGGAGTTTCATCATCAGATTCATCAGAGGATGTAACATTAGCTATCGAATTGTTTACAGGTGAACTATTTGATATTGAATTATTTGACTGGGAAGAGGAATCTGTCGCAAACGTTGGAAATACAACCAATGCAAATGCAACTAACATGATTAAAAAACCCATTCTAACATACATCATGAAGTTATCAATAATAATATGAGATACTATAAATATAAAGGAGACTATTTCTCGCTCTATTTGGCTTATATAAGCATAATAAAAAGAGAGAAAGAGGTTCTCAAATCTTTCATAAAATTATCAAGAATCAACGGAGCATTTTATCCAATTATTTAATTCAGATATTTTAGATAATTCACGTGTGAAATAAAAGAAGATAACATATGTTTAACAATAAAGAAAATTCAGCTGAAAATCAATTCTCACACAATATTCCTGATAAGATATATTAGAAATCATGGATTATCCAAAAGGTATGGAGAGAAATAAAGTTACTTGGAAGGTAACAACATATTATTATCTGGAATCTCTGCAGCTAAGTTTGGACGTTTGTATTTTAGCATCAGACTTCATCTTTCAATGTTTTAAGCACATTAGAGTTGGGATCTGCCGGAGCCATTTGTTCATTTAAATAATCGATAAAGTTTGTGGCAGTCATTATTCCCACTGTTTTGTTTCCGTCCACAACAATGAGATGTCTTACCTTTTTTTGTAACATTAAGTTTGCTGCTTTTTCAATAGATGAATTTGGATCAATTGTTGATAATGGGGATGTCATAAGATGAAGTATCTTGAATTCTTTACTCAAGACATCATGAATGCATACTCCTCTCGTTATATCCCGTTCAGTAACGATACCCATGGATTTTCCTTCTTCATCGACTACAAGCAATGAACTTACATTTTTGTCTAACATTTTCCTTGCAGCTTCTTTGGCACTTTGCGAGGTTCGAATAATTTCTATTTTGGTTGTCATTATATCGCTTACTTGCTTTGACACAGCAGTTTGTAACGTTTGAGTTTTATATATTTTAATTGTGCACCTGTCCACACTTTAGCTGGATTCCTATTCTTGCGAAATCAAAAAGGAAAATTTGTTTACTCTTTATCTATCACAATTTCGACTCAAATCCAATTGTGGTGCTTTTGGATTGCAAATTTACTTAAATGAGACTCACAACGAGTCAAATTGATATTATACAATGTATTTTGTTTGTGTTCTTAGCTCAATACATATGAGTCTTGCAACTTTCCAGTCGTTATTATCAATTTTATTATTGGCTGAGAATATTTAATAATGATTGATACGTCATTTAGTTAACTTAGTCAATTTGGATAACAGTAACTCAGAAGAAACAGATAGTTCCAGTTCTGCGGATTCGGATCCGCCTAGCTCAAAGGAAAACAAGTCTTTTTCTGGTCTAGTGAATGAAGGGTTTGCGGCCGGTCATCGAATAGCCAAGATTTCTGTAATAACACTAGTTGGAATAGGGATTATAGAGCTAATTATGGGTCACATTAGCGGGAGTGTAGTGGCCACAGCCGATGGAGTAGATTCCATGTCCGATGCTATGATATCTCTTATTGTATTGATTGGTTTAAGATTTGCCCGCAGACCCGCAGATAGGAAGTTCCATTTTGGGTATCATAAGGTAGAAAGCTTTGCCGCACTTATCGCTACAATGGGAATGATTGCGATAGGAGCATTCATAGTCTATCACTCTTACGAGGGACTCATTAATCCTCAAGAAATCCAGCAGCCTATACCTACTATGATAGTCCTTGGAATCGCCGGTGCCATTTCATTGTACAGGGCTTTTCAGATGCGTGGCATAGCCAACAAGTATAATTTGCTTTCATTGAAGATTGATGCAAAGAATTCTATCAAAGATGGATCTGCGTCTGTTTTAGGTTTCCTGAGCGTGCTTATCGCAACACAATTTGGATTTCTACAGGCCGATGCTATAGGCGGGCTGGTAATTGCCGGATTTATATTCTCTGTAGCATATGTTTCATTAAAACAGTCGTCACTAATACTCGTTGATGCTTGGCAGAATCCAATAAGTACAGAATATATGAAGAAACTAGTCGAGCAAAAATTTAATGGTGATGTAATTGTAAGGTCTATCAAACTCCGCCAGACAGGCGCGATTTCACGGGCTGAGATCCATCTCGAAATAGATGGTAGCAAACCACTGAATGAAGTAGAAATGTTGTTACTAAATACAGAGATGACAGTTAAATCAAGTATTCCTGGTATGGATGCGGTTGTAGTCATTCCTCATTCCAAACCCAGAAAATTCTGATTTTAGCTAATATCTTTGTTACGAATTTTCCTGATACCTAGTATATCAACACTTTTCGTAAATTCTATGCATTCATTTCCTCTGAATTATACGGTAACGAATAGCAATCATATTATTTCTTTCAACTAATACATTAAATTTCCTTTTACGATCACCTATTGGTTACCTTTGTTTAGTAAGTTATTTATTCCTAATTAAGTCTTAATTTAGTTAGATATGCTCCTGAATTGAAAGATAATAGCGGCGGATTCTATGCCTTCGTTGACTTTAATGAACACGGAACCGGCAAGATAAAAGAATGCCCTCATTACCTGGAATATTAAATTCATAATAAATTACAACCTAGAATACTAAAAAAAAGTGAGGTAAAACCACCGGATTACGATCAATTTATTCAATGTTATTAATGCGGAAATGTATTTCCAATATATGAAGCACATTTTGATAGCAAGATAAAAAATTCAGTAGAAACTACTGACAACCCTTTTGAAAATGAATCTATCTTCCTAAGTACTGATAGCAGAAAAAACAGAGAAGAAATGGGATAAAACGTAAAAGTAGATTTTCATATAAACAAGAACATGAAGAGCCTGAAATTCAAGCAGCAATTGATAAAGATTTGGCAGTAAATATATTATATGATTCCAGTAAATAATCGACTTGAAATTAATTATTCACATATCTATCTATTGTTAACTAAAAAAAGTATAATGGGTAATGACTTCACACATCGGCACCTATTATGTCCGAAGACTTGATCTCCTCTGTTGTCCTGGTCTCAAGTACTAGGGCAAGGACCATTCGTATCGAATAGATGGTTTGCTAAATGACTGTTCGCTGCATTTTGAGACAGGCTTAATGTTTGTGATTGATCTGGGTTTCCAGTTGCACTGTGACAAATCAAGACATCTCCTGGTTCGTTACTTACATTGTCTTCATCTAGTACATTGTCATCGCCGTTTGCCGGCGACTCAAGGAAGTTGGTGCATTCAAACAGATTGTTGTTAGTGGGGCTACCCATGGATCCTATTTTTTCATTTTCATTCACTGCCTTACAGTTATTGTCCTGTATTATTTTATGGGTCCTCTCGTTACAGTTATTGTCATCATTGTCTTCACACTCTTCCTTGTCAGCAAATGCTGGTGCTACTTGTGACAGCCCTGTTCCTGTTAGCGCTGTCAATATTCCTAAAGACAGTGCTATGAACATTAAGAAGTTTTTTGTGTTCAAGGTTTGTTATCGCAAAATGATACTAAACAAAGTATAAGTGGATTGAGTAAGTTAATTACTAAAAAAAGAATAGAGTTTTCTTTAATATGTTAAATCTGAATTTAAGAGCAGAATATTATTCATTCACGTTAATCAGATGGTAATTAACTGTGTCTTGTAAAAATTTTGTATGATTCTAGTAATTAACGCAAACTTGATAGTATATCCAATCGAAAATCGGTAATTCACTGTGTAATTTATCAGAGTCAAATTTTGAATCGGTCTTATTTATTTCCTGTATAGCTTCATTCATCCTGGGTTCAATTAAACTTCAAATTTCAACGTCAGGATTTTTCATGTTTTGAAGAACCCTATTTATTAATTCAATCCTTTTTTTGAGATCTCGTTTGTACGTGGATTCACCTTTTTCGGGTAAAAACCAATTTCTCTAACCTAACTCCCCATTTTTGGCTAGGGTTGGATATCTTATGGACAACAAATTATAAGAAGGTTAACAAGCGGGATCGCACTATGGCAACTTATAAGCCCGCCAGTCGGGGGATGGTTAATAGATCATGTGCAACAAAGATTATAATGAATAAATCGGAGGGACGAAATGGCGAGGAAACCAAAATCGATTGATAAATGTCCCACCGGGATCATTTTCTCGATTTGACGAAGCAAATCATATTTTTGAAATAAAATATAAGAACATGGCTTATCTTAGTTACTTTGAAGAAAATTTAGCACTTGTAGATTTAGGACAGATTGGTTTTGATAATATCTTAACAATAAATACAACCTGTACTCCATTATATACACATGGAAATTGAATTAGAACTCCTGACAAGTGATAAGGACGAAATCCAAGTGATGGAAAAAGTACTGGATCTTGCAAGGAAAGCCAAAGAACTAGGTTTTTCCATAAAGGAACTTGAACTAGATACTGAAGAAGATGAAGATGACAAAGAAGACACGGAGACAGAAGAATAGCGGAATTAAATACGAAAAAGCCATTTTTTTGTCATTATGGAAAAGTCCTACAAACAATATTCATATGCAAGAACACGAAGCCCCTGAAATAGAAAGAGATTAAATTTATAACGGAAATAGAACACTGTATATTAGATATCTATATTGGCTGATGTTTCAAATCACAAAAAAATATCACATCTTGATTTCTTGAAATTGGCCGGAAGTGCTGGAACAGCAATGATGTTGCTGCCGTTTGTACCTATTGGAAAGACATTGGGTACCGTTGTTCCTGCAACTGGTAAACCTGTAGTAGTCAAGCGAACTAACATGGCCGGACCTGACGGCGTGGCCTTTGTATATCCTACCAAACCAAAGGGTTTTGTTTGGTACATGAACCATAAACATCCATTTGATTCACACTTTGAAAGAGGTGGCGGTTCTACTTATAATGAACTAATAAAGAATAAAAACGGTTCATGGACTGCTGATGATAATAAGAGGGTGAAGTTTAATTTGAATGTTGATCCTGACTATAAAGACGCGATCGGTGGCTGCAATATGAGTTTTAAGGATTCCATGGCCCGAGGTTACACATACAATAAGAGTGATCTTGATAATGTGGAGTTGACAGGTTTCTTCAATGTTCACAAACCTACAGAACATGATGGTATCTATCTCAGGGGTCCATGTAATCATCATGATGAAGCCGATCATCTTTGTTGCGAAGAATACAACTACGACTGTGAAACAGATTGCAATTCTACTTCGGAAAGTTCCAAAGTTAAATTCACCAAGCAAAGTCCCAACAAGTATTATGACGATCCTGCCGGAGTCAAATCGATAGTTCCTCCTACCATACTGGCAGGTCATGGTTGGTTTGGAATCAAGTATATTCACATTATATTGTCTCGTGATATGGATGCTCCAAAGGTCAACTTGGAGCAATGGATAAACTTCGACGGTCACGGCAAAAATTGGATCAAAGTAAATGACGTTGTTGACACTAGATCCTATAAATGGGGACCAAAGGCCATATGTGAAGGGGAAGATTATGAGGTTGGTGCTTGGGGCGCACCTCGTATGGTTTACAAGTGGTATCGCGGTGATGTTGATTTCAAATGGTTTTCATGCAGACAAATAATTCCTACTCATGTATAAATAATTTAATTTTTTAGCCCCAAGGAGTTGGTTAATATCTTTAGTTGGTTGTAATGTCCAAATATAATAGACATAAGTATAGGCTGTAACAGGACAGGCTTACAGGCCATGATTCCCGAAGTATTATGCAAGCGTGAATAAGATATCATCTCATCAAAGATCTTTCGCTTTTATCTAGTTCTTTTCTAAATATTTTCCACTTACTTCTTTCTCTTTCTGATGCAAGTCTATATGGAGGAAATGTTCTACCCAAATATTGAAAAATATTTCTTGCTGAGCTAAGATCAACCTTAGCAAACAAGGCATAATAAAGTTAAACAAACTTTTTTAATTATATAAATCTACAACTTAATTTTAATTTAATAAGATATTGAAAAAGCATGTGTCTAATACTATTAATTTCTAAAATAAGTGAATGAAATTTTAGTGTTTAGAAGTTTTAGAAATTAGGTCAAAGTTTATAAAAAGTGTACACGATTAATCCTAAAATTAGAGCTGTTATCTTTGACACATACTTATGATGTTTTAAATAAAAACAATATCGTTAGCATCGTAGATAATGAGACAGAGACAGCACAATTGCTTTTAGATGTCTTGCATACTATTAGTGGAATTAATGTCTTCAAGTTTACGGACCCCTCGATGGCATTAGAGCACTTCAAAACTAACAAGGAAGACTACGCTCTCATGATTTCAAATCTAAGATTGCCTGTTATTAATGGGGTCCAGTTGCTAAAGACTGTAAAAGATTTGAATCCTTCAGTGAGAACAGTTCTAATAACAGAATATGAAATTAATGATGAAATACTTCAAGAATATAACAAAAATGAGATAATAAACAGTTTTATAAAAAAACCATTTAAACATGATGAAATAATTTCAGAGCTTAATGATCAAGTATCATATATGAAGAGTATCAACAAAAAATAGAAAAATACAATTGTATTGCTTTTTTTGCAATTGTAAAAAACTACTAAATATTACCTAATTCCAATCATTATCTATAATTGCTATATCCGCAAAATAATTACACTTGGTTTCTACAGGTTAATTTGAAAACAAATTAATGAAATCAAAAGAGCGTGGGTTTGAGATAGTAGCCACCTGTTGGTTGATTCATTATGAATAAATGCAAACTTGAATGTGACACATCTTGTAATGCCATCTAGATGAATTATGAATCAATTAAAGTTGCAAATGGATCAGCTAATTATTCAATAATGTCAAATTAGGGATCTGAATTCACTGAAACTGAAAAGAGTAGTGCTCTAGTTTTGTAACTTGTAATTCCTCTTTATGCCTGATTTATGTGAGCAGTCTAATCGAAGTTGGCCCTCACAATTGTAAAAGCCAGCCCTTCTTCATAAAGCCCTTTTGACACTGCCTTGACAATTCCTTGTTCTACTGCTTTTAATCTATCTTTATCTGAAAGAATATCCTCAGGGATTTCTATCTTTATCTCCATTTTAAGTGATAATTCTCTGCTTTTTACCAATAGTCTAATATGTCAATGAAACTTTAATAATAAACTGATCTTGAGTATCACTTTATTGTGAACGTTATCTCTAAGCCTTTGTTTTTTGAATAACTATATCTAAATGTGTTGTTAGATGTTATAGGAAAGCTGCTCAATTGATCTTGCTTGCATATGGGACAACTGTACTCTACTTCGGATATTTCTGACAACTCCTCCAGATATTTCTTGTTAATACAAGTCACGGCCCACAGACACTGGTCACATAATAGAAATATTCTTTCGCCAATTTTATGACTTAATGTATTCACAAGAGGTTCAGTCCCAACCATCAGACTTACGTGACTACCTTGCGTATTATTTAGCTTTCTCTTGATATTTATGCAGGTAAATCACGGAACTGCAGTTTATCAGACCAACTCAAAAAATGATTATCAACAACACTGGATAACTTCAGGACATTCAGGTTCTTGTTATCCTGGATTGGCAGACATTGAACAGCATGGTTGGGAGCGTCAAGGCAAGGAAGGGGATATATTGATAGACTTGGTTATACAAGCGGGTAAATTTACTTTAAAGCACTTGATTTGGCTTAAAAGATCTATGGGAGCACTTCTAGGTGCCCTATCATGCTTGGCAGATCATATATGCAGTAATAGGTAAAACCACCGACAGTATCTGCCTTGAAAGTAAATGTCTTATTCTCACCACCAGCAAGATCGTAATTCATCTTGTAGGGTGACTGCATACTGAATGTGTGCCTATCGTTTACATCATCAGCAGTATTGTAGAAATGAATTGTAATGTTGTCGCCCTTATGGACTATAATATTGGTTAATGTATACACCGCAACCGAAACACCAAGTTTCTCTTCGTCAGCATTTAGTTCTTGGGTAAAGATATAATATTCATTTGTCTTTAATCCGGGTGCATCAATCTCTGTAACCGATGATTGATTGGAGGCCATTATGACCGTTGGCATTAGAAGCATGAATCCTGAGAAGACTATCAAGACCATGAAGGTGAGTTTAATTGATCTTTTTGCGTCTAAAGCGTCCGTTGACATCATTCCATATATGCATATACGAACATTCTAATAAACATAGTTTTATTTCCAGAATATTACAAGAAATTCGATGACACATTAAATGATTTAGACAAGAATTGGATAAAAGTGAAAGAAATATGTTTGAAAAGAGTGATAAAAAGATATGACAGATCATGACCTCTCCAAATGGACTTTACTATCTTTAATTCTGACAGCCGCGACTTTGATAGTTGGCCTTATTATCCTAGTTACAAAATGAGTATCTTTCAGGTCATGATAGCAGCCTCAGTGATATTGAATCTTGTCATCTTTATATGGCGGGAATTAAAATGAAATGAAATAAAAAAGAGGAGAGAATTTTATTACTTTAACTCGGGGGTTCCAGCTTCCCTGGTTCTTTTAGAGATTGGTCTGGTGATTCAGCATCGGGATCTGGTGGTTGAGCATCGGGATCTGGTGGTTCCAATCCGAATATCATCATGAAATTGCGATTGTATTCATCAAGCAACTTTTGTATCCTGTCAGGTGAAGGCGGATCTGCGGCTGCTTCATCTAATACACCCTTCTCAAATTCATCTGTCAGTTTTGTGAATTGCTCTTTATAATTAACGATGACTCCCTGTGCAGATGCTTGATTTTGTTCTAAAGTTGCACCTATAGAACCTATCAACGCTATGGCTGCCAACACCACCGCACTTGTGTAGAGTGATTTCATTAAATGCATTTATCAATGCATTCCTTATAAGATTTGTATATACAACAGGAAAAATGACGGAAATAGAGAATAATATTTTTCAGGCCTTTATTGCTGCTGCAGTCATCTTGAATATTATCATTGCAATAGTTTTCTGGGGTTGAAAAAAGCTCACCTTCTGCGAATTATGGTCCTACAGGCGGTAATTTTGGTTTATGTCTATCTCGATACTTTTCAATCTCATTAAAAAGGTCTTCAAAATTATTCATATAGAATTCAGTTTCTCTTTTATCTCGTTCTATGAAAATATTTTGTGCGAGGCAGATCCAACACACTCGACCTGTTCCCCACAGTGCTTTTAGTAAAGCCTTTTTGGGGATAAGATTGCTTGCAAACAGAGCTCCAATATGGTCAAACGTAGCTCTTACTGCTTCTACATCCTGTTGCAGTTCAAATTCTTCTAATTTCATCTCCTGTAGAACGACAGGATCTCGGAAAATGTCAAGAAATACTTCCCCTCTAAAAGTAGCCAAGTTTTTAGCCCAATACATTTTACCACCTATTTTGAATCCTTTTTTGTAATGGTGTTCCATATAGATTCCAAATGCCTTATAGACACTCTTTCTGGCCTCTCTTTGTTCGAAGTCATTAATCATCTTATACACCTCAATGAGTCTTTGGTAGTTGCTATGTCGCCTCTGGGAAAGGAAGCTAGACAAGGAAATCAATAAAGCAGCTATGACACCACCTGCAGTTATCGTCTGGGCATAATCCCTAATGATAGAAGAAATATCCATCAGTGATCGTTTAGCTCGCCTTGTTTAATATTGATTGTTAAATGAAATAGAAGCTTTATTTTCATAAAGTAAATAGAAACGTGTCGAAGTTTACACATGCAGATAAAAGCAGTATTCAAAACGTAGTAGCTACCTTGTCAATAGAAAGGATACCGGACGCAATGATAATAAAACACGTAGAGAATACGACGGGCAGGGCAATAACAAGAAAGACTACCTTAACTAAGAAAAAGATGTTGTAGGTAACGACAATCGTTACCTATTGCTCACTAGGGCTATTCTGTATCCTCTAATGCACTATCTCCGAATTCGTTGTCATCGCCGTTAGCCGTATTTGTAAGGTCGTTGTCGCAAGTAAAGTCATTGTTGGGTTGGTTGTTACCCATATTGTCATTATGCTCGTTTTCAGTCACTGCCTTACAGTTATCTTCCTGTGTTATCTTGTGGGTCGTTTCGTTACAGTTATTGTCATCATTGTCTTCGCACTCTTCCTTGTCGGCAAATGCTGGTGCTACCTGTGATATTCCTGTTCCTGTTAGCGCTGTCAATATTCCTAAGGACAATGCTACGAACATTAACATTTTTTTTGTGTTCAAGGTTTGTTATCGCAAAATGATACTAAACAAAGTATAAGTGGATTGTGTAAGAACAAGTGCTAAAAAAAGGACAGAGTCTTAATTACTAAGTTAAATCTGAATTTAAAAATAGAATATTATTCATCTTAATTATATGGAAGTTAATTTGTAATTATGATAAAAATAGAAAAGTTTGTTTTTGTTTATCGTATTTTTGGACTAATTTTTGATGCATTTTTACTATATTACTGAGCGTAAACCAGATAATAAACTGTGTATATGCAGGGTAAAACTTCCATTTCAGTCTTTGGAAGTTAATTATTGCATTACTTGTATTGATCAAATGGATGGGGCTGCAAGAAACGGTCCCCAATCCATTAATGAATCATAGCACCTAAAACTACTGGCAAGACAAGTAACTTCGCTC
>DATIFZ010000058.1:0-5844 GCA_035454925.1 Nitrososphaeraceae archaeon | reverse complement strand
CAATGGACAATTTCGTAGTCTCCAAGGTTATTCCCTATTTTATGTGCAAGTCGGATGCATTCTTTGGAGTCTTTGTCTTCATTCTGATATATGGCTGAGTCTTGGAATTTTTCCCAATTAATACTATTATCATTTTTTTCTCCACTTCTTATTGCGGCTACCAAGTCTCTCAAGTTATCAAAGTCTCTCCAGATTGCCTGCTTTGCATATATGTTGTTATTATTAACAAGAACAATAGTTCCAAGCATAATAATTGTTCCTAGAATTAGAGATATCTTCAGCGATGGACTATAGTTCAATGATTAAAGTCTACTGCAATAATAAATAAAGATTTTCCCTTTCCCCATAGGTTTTGCAATCGAGTCAATAGAAAGCCTTCGAGATTTCAAATTGATAAATCTTCCAGGCCATGATTTCAATATGCCAAAAATCTTGGTTTAAATGCTCGGTTTTTTTCTAATTGATGGACTCACACATGGACTTTGATATGAGCTTTTCATTACGCTTTTATTAATTTTGATTCGGAATGACCTGAAATCTCGACGAAAAACACATCGTTAATTAGTGCGATATCATTCAGTTTTGATATGAGTAGGAAGAAGACCTTCTATGTTCTTATATTAAGTGGTATAGCATTTATTGTAATTGGTGCTGCCTCTTTGATCGATTCAAATATTCCAAGAAAAGTAGAATTGGATAAGACGTTGGGTGCGAATGTAAATAACATAGACATTGCTACACCCATAATGAATAAAGGGAATGTGGGTAAAATCATAATTAACGGGTCTGAGTTTGATTTCAAGATTGAAAGCCCCGATAATACAGTTATTGTTTTAGTTACTAATCGTTCACATTATGAATACGATCTCGTTGCTAACAATGAAGGCCAATATAGAATTGAAACAAAAAATATCGGAAATTCCACACTTCAAATTGATGGAAATGTAGAAACTAAGGCTTCCTCGCTGGCATTTGGATCTCATATGATGTTACTGATAACTGGCATCATAGTTCTGGGAATTGGAATAAAAACTAGATACGCCTAAGTTCTAAGATTAATTTATTGTTCCCCTTTTATAGGAACCTAGTATTTTCAGAAAAGTACATTTCTTTTGAACATTAGCCAATGTACTTTTAACTACATCTTCCTCGACATGACCTTCGAAGTCTACGTAAAAATTGTATTCCCAAGGTTTTTCTTTAGTTGGCCTTGACTCTATTTTGGTGAGATTAATTTTACTATAATCAAATTCACGTATAACTGAAAATAATGAACCAGGAGTGTGTTTTAATCCAAAAATCATTGAAGTCCTATCTTTCTCAGACGGCCTTGTTTTTTCATCAGACAGTACAAGGAATCTGGTGTAATTGTTTTTTCTGTCCTCAATATTTTCATCGAGAATCGTCATATCATAAAATTTTGCAGCGCTGCTACTTGCAATGGCAGCCGCATCGAATATTTGGTTTTCCTTTATCATCCTGACGGACCCCGCTGTATCATATGTAGGGAGAGAATCAAAATTTCTTTTTTTGAGATAATTTCTACACTGGGCCAAGGCTTGAGGATGGGAGAAGACTCTTGTTATTGTATTATGATTTGGTAATGCGATTAAACAATGGTTAACCCTCAGAAATATTTCGGCCGTGATTTTTTTTTCTGTGCTCAACAGTAGATCATAAATTTCGTTTACAGATCCTTCGATTGAATTTTCAATTGGAACTACCGCATAATCAATACTATTATTGTGTAACGCATCAAAAACATCTTGGAATAGCTTCATGGGGATGAGTTCTGGATTAGGGAAAAATTTTAAAGCCGCAATTTCACTATATGCTCCGTGCTCCCCTTGAAATGCAACAATTTGTCCGCTCAAATTATTTACATAAGTTACAAGTAATTAATTCATATATTTTTATGTGCCAAAGCCAAAACCAACTTCCTAGTTGACAATAAGTATCAGATTTTGGATTTTATGACAAAGTATTTAATGCTTGGCCAGTGAATTTAACTCAAATGCATCTTGATCAACAATACATTGATCCGTTAAATAAACAACTTTTGAACGATATTCAATGGACTTTTCCCCTTTCTCAAAGACCGTATTTGGATATAGCAACTAAACATGGTCTTACCGAAATTGATGTGATGAGTAGGATTTCTTTAATGAAACAAAGTGGACTCATAAGACAGATTAATGCTATCTTCGATACGAGGAAACTAGGATATAAAAGCGCACTAGTTGCATTTGCTGTTGAAAAGGAGAAACTTGAACTTGTAGCACAGGAAGTCAATAAGCACCCCGGCGTCAGCCATAATTATGAAAGAGATCATGAATTTAACATGTGGTTTACGCTGGCCGTTCCTCCGGAAGGAGATTTAAAAAAAGATCTTGAACAAATGGCATCTTTTGAGGGTGTAATTAAATTCCGTATTTTGCCGACACTTAAATTATTTAAAATAGGCGTCAAACTGGATATGGTAAATAGTGACCCCAGTAAGTTGACACCAGACGATAACGTTAAAAATCTGGATCAAAAAAAATTTGAACTTACATCAAGAGACAAAGATTTCATTAGAGAGTTGCAAAAAGATTTGCAGGTAATTCCAAGGCCCTTCGATGGTTCTGCAAACAATCTTGGTATCACAATCGACGAATTATTTGAGAAAGCCAGAGAATATGAATCAATTGGCGTAATGAGACGATTTGCAGCAATCCTGCGACACAGAGATGTGGGATTTACGGCTAATGGTATGATTGTATGGAAAGTACCTGACAATAAAATTGATGAAGTTGGTTACAAGTTAGCATCGTTTCCACAAGTTAGCCATTGTTATAGAAGACCCGTGTATCCAGATTGGCCATTCAATTTATTCAGCATGATTCATGCCAGAACAATTGATGGTGCCAAAAAGATAGCCACAGAACTATCTCAGTTTGTAGGAATAGATCAATACAGGATTCTGTTCAGCTCTAAAGAATTTAAAAAAGAGAGAGTCAAATACTTCGTGGACTGACCAGTATTATTTTTGCCATATCTCGGTGCTTTGCGCCTATTGCTCAGTATGAGTAAGGTGAGTTTTTCTTTTAAGTATAACCTTAGATCTCGACTAATTGTTACTCAATAACATACCAATGACCATGAATGGTAATCAACTGTGGTTCAATAACAAATCAGAGTCAATTATTACTACTAGATTACGGGCCATGACAGTTTTGACGATGAAACATGTGGATTGATTCTACACAAAGATAGAAATTTATTGTTTGTAAGATTTAACTGCCGATTAAGCGAAGTTAGCCCAGACTGGTTAAGGTACGAGCTTCCCAAGCTCGGGATCGCGGGTTCGAATCCCGCACTTCGCAGACATTATAGCATTGAGTGTGTTTACCATCAGGCAAGTTGCCGGCCTATTCCAGCACTTATGAAAAAATCACTATAGATTAGAACGGAATGTTAAGAGTTAATCAGGATAAAAACAATCGATTCCTTCCATAACAAAGATTTTATGCACACATTTTCGTACCAAAATAAAAAAAGTATTTTAGTATATACTTAAAAACCTGTATTTGCCATTCTTTTAGTATAATTTGAAGCAAGTTATTACATTTCACTCGTATAAGGGCGGCACTGGAAAAACTACTTTGGCTGCTAACCTGGCCGCATTATTAGCTAAAAATGGAAAGAATGTTTGTATAGTTGATATCGATGTATATGCACCAAGCCTACATGCTTATTTCGGCGATGTCATCCAAAATAAAATCAAGAATACTCTAAATGATTACATTGTGGGGGCATGCGGAGTAGATGATTTGCTAATTCAGATAACACCCATACAACAATTCTCAGAGAAAGGTTCTTTGAATGGAAAAATAATAGGTTGTTTTTCTAGCCCTAAGAGAGAAGATATTCTCAAAATTGAAGGGGTAAAGGAGGACAGAAACAGAATGAGCATGCTCAAGAGATTCATTAACTTTAGAGAAGAATTAATCGAAAAGAACGATATTGATTATGTAATAATGGATTCAAGTCCAGGAATCAGATTTTGGGCGATTAATGCCTTGGCATTGTCAGATATTGTGTTTTTGACCTTAAAGATGGGAGACATGGATATTGGAGGAACAAAGATGATTGCAAATGAAATATTGGCACAATTCAAGGAACAGGGAAACACAAAATATTATCTGCTTCTTAACAGAATAGCAGGTTACTGTATCCCTTATCTACAAATGGGTGAATCTCACGAAAATCATTCTGATGCAAAAAATACCACTCTAACTCCAGTGGCAGACGATTTCATAAAGAAACTGAGTTCTGAGACAGGAATCGATGTAATGACATCAATCCCTTGTTATTGCGATATCCAATTTGCCCAGAAGGAATTCTTAACAGTTCTTGGATATCCTGATCATCCTTTTTCACAACAAATAAACGAGTTAAAATCCATGATAGAATTATGAAACAATAGATTTTTCATTCTTTTTGACAGACGCAAAAAACAGGTATATAGACCCAACTTGATATAGTATTTCAAATGATCATTCCGGGACTCGCTGAACTCACAGATGGTGAGGAAAATATTTCACCGACATTGTTTCTCTTGTCTGGCCCCCCTGGAATAGGAAAGAGAGATTATTGTAGAGAATTTCTTGAAGAGGGTTTAAGTTCTAGAAAAAGGTGTATATTTCTTTCTTCGAAGGTCACTGATAAAGAAAAATTTGAATTACTTAATATCGATGGGAAGAAATTCAATTCACTATTTTTAAACCCCGTTCTCCTTTACGATACCCCAAATCAAAAGTCACTAGATGAAGCATTGGATAGGATAATTTCGTTTCTTTCAGACATACAGATTGATGCTTCCAAAGATCAAAATGATAGTCAGAGTCTAGCTGAGAATAATATAGTTTACTTTGTCATGGACTCGTTAAATCATTTTTGTGATATTTTTGAAGTTGATTTAGTAAGAAGGTTTTTGGCGAAATTGGTTCTTCAATTGAAGAAAAAAAAGACAATTGGAATTTTCACGATTGATTCTCCCATATCTTCAGAATATCATCCCATAGTGTCATTTTGTGATGGGATAATGGAGATGAAATTTGATGAGTCTAATGACTCTTTGATTAGGAAAATACGATTACTTTCATTGGCGGGCCATGCTATGACTAAGCCTACTTGGATACAGTTTAGTATTGATAAAAATGGAAGATTCACATTTGCTGATAATTTACTTAAATGTACTCTGGACGGAAGAGTCATTCAACATCCTCCGGTATATTACCTTGACTTGCCATTTCATACTGAAGGATGCGCAAGAACATATAGAAAATTTATGTCA
Source organism: Nitrososphaeraceae archaeon (assembly GCA_035454925.1). GTDB lineage: Archaea > Thermoproteota > Nitrososphaeria > Nitrososphaerales > Nitrososphaeraceae > TA-21. Next base: position 506 of record DATIFZ010000058.1, on the reverse strand, counting down.
GTCTTCAAGGACCTTGATCCAAAATACGAAATATTGAATTATAATTTTTGCTTCATTGATATTGTAGGTCTATCTAATCCGGAACTGGCAGTTCACAGACAGAAGGAGAAGATAGTCAGGCTGAATGAATTCATAAGTTCCTGTAATTCGTTTAGGAAAATATCAGATGAGCTGAAAATAATTCTTCCGGCAGGTGACGGCATGGCTATAGGGTATGAAAACAATCCGGAATTGCCTTACAAGCTCAGTGTTGAGCTACATGGATATCTGCGCAAATATAACAAGCGAATGGAACCTGAAAACAGAATAAAGGTGAGAATCGGTCTGAGCTCTGGACCTGTATTTACGGTTTATGATATATCAAACAGGCTTAACGTTTGGGGTCCTGGAATAATAATGGCAAGGAGAGTCATGGACTTGGGGGACAGCTGGCACATACTTATTACTGAAAACTTTGCTATGCAGTTAAGACCACTTTACGAAGAGTACAGGAATAACATCAGGTT
>DATIFZ010000057.1:0-3170 GCA_035454925.1 Nitrososphaeraceae archaeon | reverse complement strand
GTAGCATTTGGGAGATAGGGTGGATTAGTTACTATGAGATCAAATTTTATACCATGCAAAGCAGAGGCGGCATGACAGCAAATCACTCTCTGATTTTTCGACATTTTGAGTAATCGCTTTAATGAACAGAAGTCAATGTCAGTTCCTATAACAGTAGTAAAGTTTTTTGCTAACTCTTTTAGCACGATCCCACTACTGGTACCTATTTCCAACGCCAATGTGCCGCTATAGCGATTAACTGCATTGGCTAAAAAAATACTGTCATCAGATGGTAAGTACAACATATTTGCATATCTCGACCAAATTTATAACTGTACAATTGCTCTGTCTATCATCTACGCTGTTGTCTTGCGATACTGTAGGTCACTGGTAATTTTCATAAGGGTTTTTGCGTCCAACTGGTCAATTTTCTTATTACCATAATCCTTAATATGTAAAAACGACTCAGACTTTTTGTTTCTGTTACTAAAAAGGTACTCTAACCAGGACATCATATCCTTTGTAATTTTACTTTTCTTTCTTTTCATCCTCATGACCCTGGAGTCAATTTTTGGGGGTGGTAAGAAAGAACTTTTCTCTACATCGAATAATGACTCAGTATCAAAGCAATATTGTGAAATTACAGAGACGATGGAGTAATTTGTACTTCCAGGAGAGGCTAATATTTTTTCAGAAAACTCCTTTTGTACCATTACTACTGCCTCTCTGAATTCATGAGATGCCATCCACTTCACTACATCTTTTGATCTTGAGTAAGGGATGTTTGACAGAAAATAGTCAAATTTAAAATGCCCTTGAACAAAGAGATCTTGGTTGAATAATTTGACATTCGAATTATTCGCTAGGTATGTCCTTGCTTTAGAATACAATTCCTTGTCTATTTCATATGAATAGACTGATTTGACAAATGATGAAATCTCCTTTGTAAGATAACCAAAACCCGTACCAAGCTCCAGCACCACATCTGACTTTGAAATACTACATGATTCTACTATCTTGGAAATCGTCCTAAAATCTATTAGAAAATGTTGACCCAGATAGGTCCTCTTATCATCTTCCAACGAATAGCGTCATCCTAGTCTCTTTGGTTATCTCCTCTTCTATCCTCTTTGCTATTAACTTATGTATGTCCTTGAGCCCAATTCTGGACTGGATGTCAGCAAAGGATGTAAATTTCTGTTTTTCTCTTTGATTAATTATGCTCATCATATAGGTTTTACCAATACCGGGTATCAATTCTAAAGAATGAATTCGCGGTGTTATGGGTTGAGCAGCGTTGATATAGGTAACAAATCGTTCCTCATTGGCCAGGACAATCTTTTCTACGATAGAGGGGAGTTCATTTTTTGCAGATTGTGATATGGAGTCATATTGTAATTTACCAAGAACGCTAATTATCTTGTTCCTACCTTCTTTACCTATATACACTCTTTCACCTAGATCAAAATTAACGTTTTGAACTCCAAGCAATTCCAATAATGTTAAACGACTTTCACCTATTGCTTGAATAATTATTCCTTCTCTACCCCTTATAATCTGAGACTTACCTCTAAGAGAAAAGTCTAACACATATGCATACTCTTCAAATTTGTGACTATGAAGAGCATAGTCATGGCTAGAATGTCTGCTATGAAAGTTATTTTGACTAGTAGAATCCAATTACTTGCAATAATGTACTGCGTACTTTTTAAGTTTCATGCACAGACTTTATTTTTTGCAATATGTTTTCTGATGTCGATGTCAGTATCAATTTCTTCCATCCAAATGTGAACGCCCTAATTTCTTCTAAAGAAGTTGGGAGTATGTTGACAACCTCCACAGCCTCCTCCTCAGTAAGACCGCATTCACCTACTAGTTCACTTACTAGTTTTTGTGCGTCTTTACCTTCTATTTTTGAGAATTTATTGACATAATCATATGTCCATCGCTGAATTTGGTCCATCTCATCGATCTTCTTTGTTTCCAATATCTGCTTTACATCAGGGAGTGTTATCATTTCTTTTTTTGTAATTTTTGTCAATCTACAACATCTTTTATTTTATGGGCCTAATGTGATTAAATTTAGTCTGTACGAACTTTTGTTTTTCTCCGACGAGTATGCCAACTTTGACAGTTCTTCGTCCAACTTCCGTTATTTGCCCTACTCTTCCCTGGAACCTTCGGTGCGGTGTAGTTTTATGCTCCCTGGGATCGATAACTACAACAACTTTATCCCCTACTGAATAATTAATGAGTAAATGAGAAAGACCCCTTGGCATATTTCCCTTAGTTAGAATATGTCTGGATTTTCTTCGTATACCATGAGACTTTGGCATGGTGGATTATGACATTCCTCCTTAATTTAATATTATCTGATAATATTGAAATTGGTAGTTTGTATCGAATAGATTATGTAGATTTCGATTCTTCCATTTATTTGAATCATTATTTTTGAGGATCTCCAATTCCTTGGTCGTTCAGGGTAAATAATATCTCTCTTTCTGAATGATAAGGGCTGTCAACCATCCTAGCTATTCTATTTTTACCAGCTTTTTTCAGGTAGAGTCTATATGTACTGGTGTGTGCCATGACGTTGCCTCCAGTGGCTTTGTTGGGGTCCCCAAAAATGGCATCTGGTGAAGATTGTATTTGGTTTGTTATCACCACTGCAATTTTGCATGTTTCGGCAATTCTTAACAGGATGTGCAACAGCCGGTTAATTCTTTGCTGTCTTTCCGCCAAAACTGATCTTCCTAGAAACTCTGCTCGATAGTGTGAAACTATCGAATCCACAATCATGATTTTTATGTTGTGCAAATTAATGATACCTGGAGATTCCTGAATAATAACCTCCTGATGCGAGAAATTGTATGCTTTTGCAACAATGACATTCTCAAGAGCAATATTGGGATCAATGTTTCGTGCAGACGCAATATCTGAAATTCTCTCAGGTCTAAACGTGTTTTCTGTATCAACGTAAAGTGCTTTAGACAAATTACCAAGATTTTCATTTTGCTGTACAGTAACACAAAGAGTATGACAGATCTGGGTTTTTCCAGTTCCGAATTCTCCATATAATTCAGTGATTGCTCTAGTTTCTATTCCACCACCAAGCAACTCATCGAAATTTTTTGGACCAGTGGTTATCCGATACTCTGCTTTTCTTTTTTCATAAATTTGATTTGCGGTGA
>DATIFZ010000056.1:0-38507 GCA_035454925.1 Nitrososphaeraceae archaeon | reverse complement strand
CCTTTGGTTCAATATCAAAGTATACTATGATACCTTCTTCACCCTGCATAAGCCTATTATAATCAATCAAGATAGGAGAGACCTGGTAAACCTTTATGATCAAGTTATTCAATTCGTAAATCAATGAATTTCTTTTTTTCTCAGCTCCTTCCAGCTGGGGATACTTTCTTTCAATGTTCTTCATTTTTTCTTCCAGATTCCCAATTAATTCTTGATTTTCAAGTAACCTTTCAAACAAATCTCCAAATTCTAAATCATCAAGCGACATGTTCTTTAATTCTTGTTTTATAGTCTGGTTACCAATATTTGCTACTGATTCTAATAATGTAGAATTCTCTGTCGAAAGATCAAGAAGTTCTTTTTGTATCTGTATAACCTGTTTATCTGCTTTATAGTATGGTAAAATATTGAATTGTATCCCAAAAAATCCTTTGATAGTATAATTATCGAGATTGGCTGAAATGTGACAATAAATGCGATTTAGTTCGCCTGTTGTTTCTTGAATATCGCCAACCTCCCAGTTTCGTAGATCTTTAAGAAAGGAACGGTAAAACTGAATTATGGATTGTGGGTCAAAAGTGGAAGACTTTGTAACAGAACCATCCTGAAGCATAACATTAATCTCTGTTGTAGTCAGAATTGGTTTCATGCTGTGCAGATAAGCATCTTCGATATTAACAAAGAGAGTATTTAATACTTTAGCAAAGCCATCATCATCTTTATTTGGGATTCTCAAAAAAAGGATATCCTTACTCAAGATGTACTTTGATCCTAATTAGTCTTTCTTTAAATCAAATTAATCAAAGCTTTAGATGTATTGAAAAAATACTATACAAATATAGATATGTTGTTTGGTCAATCATATTCCTCAAATCTCTGATCAAATTTTTCTGTGAAATTACAATATCTTATTATTAGTAAGTATATACCTGCTTTATTAGCTAGCCAGTTTTAACCATTGTAAATGGAATGCATCGAACTATTCCTATCTTCTATTAGATCCCCTGAGACTAAACTCAATTATGCACTATATTTTAAGAAATATCTAGAGTTTATGGGCCCAAATGACCTTTTTTGTCACGTTAACCCTCGACTAATAGCGCGCTTTAACTGCAATTAATTTAACCAATTTTAATGAAAAATTATCTGTTGTGGGTAACAATAGCGACAAGTGGCTTTAGCTTGTTAGTATTATTTCACGCATGCGAAGTTGCTGCCCAACAACCCTCACAAAATACGACCAACATTCAAACAAACATTACAGAACTATTTCATCAGAAATATTCAAGAAATGCGGTAGGTGCGGAAGGGAATAAACAGTATGAGAGAGATACTCTTGATTTTAACTTGGATGTTCAAGTGGCCGTAGAGTATGAGAGTCCAACTACTATTTTGATAAGCGGATATTTGATAACCGATAAAGATTTGATATTTAATACGTTCCTTTTCCAAGGAATGGATTTACTAACAAACAAATATGGATTCAAAGTGCAAGATGTATTTACCAGTGGAGAGGGAAACAAAGCAAATCCAACAAGGGTTTATATTTTGTTGACAAAATGAGTAGTCTAAAAAAATACGTTTGGTATTGGCTGTTGGATTAATACTTGGATTCGCATGTGTTTTCTTAGCGTGTATAATTAAAAATGAGCAAGTCGATTTTATTACTAGAACAATATGGCCGTGGACCGAGAAAGGATATTGGACCACACCAGTATTCGGAGGTATTGTTGCAGGAATTGGTCTATTTCTTGCAAATATTTTACTTGATAGATATCGCAGGCCGTGCATTAAAATAAAAAAGCAGACTTCTCTCGGCGTAGATATCGACCTTTCTATATTTGAAATAAAGGATCCGGGATTGAGGGAAGAGTTCTGGAACGCGCGAAAATTTACTGTCATGTATAAGGTAAGTAGATTGAGAATAGAGAACAGCGGAAAGACAGCAGCTGAAGAATGTAAAGGCGTTCTTAACGATGGATTAGATAAAAAAATTTGTTGGAACATTCCTAGCGAACGATACAAAATATCTATCAACGCGAAATCATTCGAGTATCTAGATGTTTGTGCCATACTACAATCTAAAAAAGACGCCGCACAGCTGACCAAGGAACTTAATGATATTATTCATAAAATTGGACACAGTTATGGAAATGTAAATAATGTTTCTAAAGTAAATGAAGAATATCCGAAGGTCAATCAGTGGATAAAAGAACTTAAACCTGAGGAACTTTTCCCCAAAATAATTGCACTAACTGAAAAAGGATGGCAGAGTCCTCCTCATTTAAATTGGCGTTTGGATTCACTTAATCCGGAAGTCACCATATCTTCGAAAAACGCTAAACCTCGGACAATCAAGATTAGGATCAGAGATAAAATTGAGGAGAATGGTAGATGTTTCGATGTAGAATCCCCTGACGATTGAAGAGTGAGAGAAGACTTCCAGAATTAACTGAATTCATAATTTCTTAGCAATAAAACAGGATGTGTATGCCAAATGAGAACTAAATTAAACTATTTCTATAGGATACATAGTATAAATTTAAGCGAATTATTGACTCAGCTGCTATAGTTATGATTGCTTAGCTAATTTATATTGAAAAATTGCCATATTACTCATAATTGAAGCTTTACATAGGCTGCAGTGGATGGAGCTATTCTTCGTGGCAGGGTCCGTTTTATCCTGCAAATATGGAAAATAGGGCTTGGCTGCCATACTACTCTCAAGTTTTCAATTACGTAGAGATTGATTCTACTTTTTATAATATTCCAAGTGAACTGATGGTAAAAAACTGGAATAGAAGGACCCCTGATAGTTTCAGATTTACAGCCAAATTTCCAAAAATAATAACGCATGAAAAAAAATTCAAGAATGTGGAAAAAGAGTTGCAATTATTTTATAAAAGAATGGAACCGCTTAAAGACAAGATATTAGCGTTACTAATTCAGTTACCACCATCTTATAAAATTAAAGAAGGATTGGAAGATTTCAGTAGTCATGATTTTTTCTTTGAAGGTGAATTTAGATATGCAGTTGAAGTAAGACATTCATCATGGTTTAGTGATCTTGCATACAACTTTTTTAAAAATAACAATATTGCAATGGTCTGGAGTCAGATGGATAGATTACAAACTCCTCCAATAGTAACATCCGATTTTGTCTACCTTAGACTAATAGGAGATAGAAGGTTGAATGAAAATCAATTTGGCAAAATCCAAATTGATAGGACTGAAGAGATTAGAAATTGGGCCAATAAAATGAAAGATACTGAGCAGAATGAAAAAAATGTCAAAATAGGAATAGTTGCAGCAAATAACCATTATGGGGGCTATGGGCCAGGAACTGTGGATATCTTTCGACAGAATATGGATCTTGGGAAATTATCTTTTGAGAATTTAGATCTTGCTAAGATAAACAGAGACTTGGATTTAGAAACTAAGTTTAATTTGAATAATGCAAAATATACCAACGGCAAGCAAACAAGCATATCCGATTTTGTTCAATAAGAAATTGTTAAAGATGGCTTTCATCTTCCGACTTTTGGCTGTTCTGCCTTCAATTTTTTGTAATGTTGATAGGCATCTACTATTTGCCAAATCCAATATGCGCCACCAATCAACCAAGTCCATGGATATGGGATAAACAACGATGTAATGATCCATAGAGCAATCCCCACTACCAAAATAATAATTCCTCGCTTTATGAAACCCAAATAGATATGACCGACGCCTGAAACTAACACTGCAAGAAGAATAGTAATTCCAAGACTTTTAGTCAATTTTTATACTAAGATGTAGCTGGTTAATAGGGCTTTCGTGTCTGGCGTTCCTTAAAGTAGTAATGAATAATAAGACCCACTATAACCTGTTGAAAACAGATAAAGAGTGATTTCTTGACGGATTTTTGGAAGGGGTTTCTTGTTGCGTTAGGCATCACTGGGGCGTCTTTCTGGCAATACAGTTTATACGGTATATGGGTTGGAATTAATATCTCTAAGATTGGGGAGAGTAAGAACCATATAGGGTTTCATTGGTTTATATTTATAAAGCAATTGGTATGTATAACCATTACAATATCTTATTATTGGTTGATGACTATCAAAAGGATCGGAAGGATCATAGTTTATGACAGCGCCAAATAAGGAAGTGGATAAAACCAAGTCTCAAAATCTCACTAAAAGCACATCTCCTTTTATCTCTATGATTACAGACCAGAAGAAATCTAAGGTGGAATCAGATGCAATATACGATACTGACACTCAAATAAAGCAAACACAGGACAGGATATGGAAGGCGCTTAAGAGGAGATACCAATATGATTCAAATTTAGATTCAGGACAGAATTTTCTGAAAAATCATGTCAACTCCAAAATTCCACTTGTTATTTTGTACGTAGATTTGGTAGGCTCAACAAATCTTTCAATGACCTTTCCAGTTGACAAATTAGTCACAATAATACGTGCCTTCACTTATGAAATGTCATCAGCCGTCTTTCGGTACGGAGGTTTTGTTTTGAAATATGTGGGAGATGCAGTAATTGCATTCTTTCCTTCTTTATCTAACAAGTTTGTAGTATGTGATAGAGCTGTTAGGTGTGGAATGTCCATGTTAACTATTATCAAAAATGGACTAAATCCAATATTGAATCAGTATGATTATCCAGACTTGAGTGCAAAAATTGGAATTGATGAGGGCGAAAATATTATTGTTCAGTATGGCCATGATGAAACTTCTCCATTAGACATTCTGGGATATTGTATGAGTGTCTCATCTAAAATGACATCATTAACAAAGTCGAATAATATCACAATAGGCGATGATGTATATGTAAGATTAGATCCTGAATTGAGACAAAAATTTGTTAGGGTTAACTACAGTGCAAGAGAATGGAATTATGTAAGCAAGCGAACGGGTGAACTCTACAAACTTTATACATTAAAATAATGAATGTCTCATTTTAATCGTAAAGAAATCGAATTCATTGAAAAGACTAAAATACACTAAATATCTAAAAACATCATTGTCTACTGCATACATACTTGTGAATTGCACCCTAGGTTCGGAAGAAAGAATAATCACCGAAATTGCGAAGCTGCCGGATGTAAAAGAAGTACGTGGAACATATGGCGTTCATGATATTTTCGTAAAAGTAAAGTCAGACAATACTGAAACAATGAATCATACAATAACTAGTAGAATAAGAAAGATTCCCGGTATAACTTCTACTGTTACTCTAGTAGTAATTGAAGAGCAAGGCGGCAAAGAAGTCAACTAATTTTCGACGGCATATTTTTCTGACTTTCTTTATTATTTCTTTTTATTGCATATATTATTAGACCTGATGTTATTACGACCATTATCCATCCCAGTGAGCCCCCAATAAGGTAGTAGTTGTATTGTGGAATCAAGAGTGACATACCGGCGATTATGGCCCCTATCCACCAAAGAATAATCAAAATTGGAAGATTAATGCTAAATGTTATCACCCTCTAATGCTTTCGTCAAATCCCCTAAGATATCGCACTACTTTTTCACAGTTTATACATTTATCATACTCAAAGAAATCAAAATCATTGTACTTTCTATACGAAAAAGTACTATCATGATTACAAAAGATTCGCTTGAATGCAATTATTAAGGGATTCGTCATGCCTAATTGTCTTAGATTCACATACATAATAATAATTTTGTCGCTAACATCAATAACTTTCCGATTCAACTCAACCGGACTCATACCCAAAAAATTCGAATACTTTTATGATGTGTTTTTCCATGTTTTGTTTAAATCAGCTATTTTTATAAAGGAGATTAATCAAAAGCTCTAGTCTTGGGCGAAGTAGAAGATGTGGTAAACAAGTTCAATGATCTCGATAGTATGTTAAAAAGAGTATTTTCCAAAGTGGATCCTCTCTTGGTTGTTTCTTTAATATTTGATAGGAGTGCAAGCGGGAAAAGTATTTACACCTTAGAGACTATTTTGAAAGAGGGACTCGACACAGAAACGATTCGAAATAATGTCATCAGGAAGACTGGGATGGCTCCCGCCTTTTATCTGCGAGGTACAAAGATGATCGTAAGTCATCCTCTTGACCTAGAGTTCTTGAAGTGGATAAATGACCAAGAGGAAATGGTTAGCATAAAGGGCAGCAAGTTCAGCGCTGGTGGCTCTAGCGACTTTTAAGTTTAAGCAAAGCAAAAGAAAGATAGTATAGAGCAATCTTTTGGCCTAAATTCTAGAGATATTAACGGCGATTGTTGAAACAAAAAAAGTTACCTTATAAAAGATCAAAATACTAAGAATAGCTGAATTTGGGCGACAAAAGTATGTCATGCAATGAGCGGCTTCTGAAAATGAATCAAGTTTTGATAAATAAGAGTCCTGCAACTCATCTGCAGTTATACTTGATTCTTGATAGACAACAGATTTTTCCAATCTCTAACATGATTTTGAAAAAGTCCTAATAAACCGATTATGCCGTCGGTGAGATTTGAGCTCACGACAGCTCGGTCTTCAGCTTCACCCCACATAGGTCGAGTGCTCTCCCAGGCTGAGCTACGACGGCACAGCTAACCTTTTGTACAAATTATATATAATCTTGTCTTGAAAAGCATTTAGCTATGTAGAGACTCATGTCCAAACTCTAGTACTATCTTCCTTGAGTTGGCAGTATAAATACATCAATAATTAGGGAGGATAGGTCATAAGCGTTATAGTGCAGAGGATAAAGAGAATATAGCAATTCATTTCTTAAGTTTTACATAAAGATTAAATCTGCAAAGTTTCTTATCTTGGCAGATGAAGAAATCCTTGTCTATTAGCATGGTGATTTTAGGCATAGTGTCGATGCTTCCTGTCATCCATGCTTCTTATGCACAGAATGCGACGAGCGGAGTTAGTACTTTACATGGTGATGTGGATACTAGTCCAATAGAATCAATAATTATGATAAATGAAGATCAGAATAAGAGTGTATTTTACCAACCCAGTGTTGTTACTATTAGGGTAGGTGGCGAGATATTGATAGCAAATAATGCCACATCAGATCACTCTGTCACCAGCGGGTCAGGTCCTGATGATCCAATGTCAGGAAAAATGTTTAATACTGATATTATCAAGCCAAGGGCTTTTGTAGAATATGTTACTGGAAATCTGAAACCTGGCAACTACTCCTTCTACTCTACAACAGATCCGCAAATTAAGGGAACGATGGTGGTAGTACCATCAAAATAAATGAATCGATTTCCTTAAATAAGGATCGGATTGAAAGTAATCAGTGTCTCATAAGATAGTTATCAGGCTTTAAACTAAACTGATTGGTGCGTATCCTGTGAAGAATAGCACCAACCAATGGCTATTCTAAGTAATGAACTCAAGATAGGCCATATTGTTCGTGCCAAATTTTTATTTAAAACTTATATAAATATCTAACTTCGATTAGTAAACTTAGGTAAGCCAACTTCTTATGTTTTCTATTTGTAAGTTTGATTACTTCCTACGACATTTTGAGACAAAGACCGCTGGGATTCTCTTATCAACTCTGTCATTCCCACCGGTTTTAAATTATTTTATAAGTTGTTGTGTAGGATATTTTATTTCGGTTCAGGTCCAGAAAGCAATTGACTGCTGGTGGGTCATTTTGTCCATCACACCGGCATTGTAACAAATTAATATAATTAGGTTAAAACTTTTAGCTATCAGGAAATGCTTAAGAATCATTGCGCGATCAATAAAATGTTGAAAACCAATTATTTTACGAAATCAATTATTATTGGACTTCTAATTACTGCCATTCTTGTTACAAACGTAAGCCTCTTTAGTAGAGTGAGGGCAGAATCTGGAGTCGGAAAAGATGTTTTTAAAGTAGTTGTTACTCTATTTGGAATAACAAATTCAACAAGGGACGTCTTAACTCTGGTGAACGTGGAGGATCAAACAAAGATAAAATTGTTCAATGCTGAAGATCCTGAAAATCAAGGACAGGATAAAGTCAGTTACACAATGACGTTTCCAGGCATTAATGTAGACGATGGCGACTCCTATACAGTTTGTACTATGACCACCAAAAACTTCAAACTTGAATGCGATAAAGGAAATAATTCTCCCCTAAATAGACCTGAATTTGTAGACATTAATGTAGGTGGCGGCTCGACAAGTAAAGAAAATGACTGATTTAAGTAGTCATGAGCTCGAATGAAACTCTGGCTGGATTTTCTAGAGGCTTATTATTTACAGATACAATTTGAATATCTATCGGGTATGACGATCCACTTTTGAAATTTGTTATTGTATGATATGCTCCGGTACTACTAAAATCTGGCCCGTGAGAGGTAGTAGTTCGATTAACTTGATGTAACTAATTCCAATGGAAGCGGTTCACCAGCAGTAGTGAACAACCTAGAGAATAGGGTGTTATTACTTTGATCTTCGTCAATGGTCACATTATAAGTAACTGGACTAGTTCCATCTAATGGTATTGTCTGAGGTTCAATATTGAGTAGCGCCCTTAGATAAGTTGAAATATTCCAAGTAGCGTCTGAACTTATACCAATTTTAAAACCGTTTCCTGTGAAGAATGCATTACTGCTGTGAACCGAAGCCACTCTCCAAGGATGTATGTTACACTTATATAGGAACTCTCCGGGTTGAGTAAATGTGAATTGTAAGAACGAGTTTGCAGATGCTGACATTATGCCTGAATTGAATATCGATCCTTGATTCGGAGCCCCTGGTTCTCCACTCGTTACCGTGTGCGGCTGCTCAACGTCATTATTAAACCAGGCAATCGTAGTACCAACTAGAACTGCAATTTTCGGAGGACAATAATGATATGTACTGTCTTTTTGAGCCGCATCAGGATCTATGCTCACTGCATAATCGGCATTACCGTTTTGTAATGTAGACGTACTGCCGCTCTGAGCAAATACCTATGCTTATTCCAGTGGACGCCAAGACGAGAAACGCAGTCCTTAATCGCTGATCTGAAAATTCGAGTATTTTTTGTATTTCTTCGTGAGTGTGACCTCTGTCTTTTCCGTTTATCTCATTATCTGTTTTTTCTGATTTGATGAACTTCTTTAGTTTCTTCCAATTGAGTATAACATCATTCATCTCGCATGCATGTTTATTTGAAGCCATGATAACGGTCTTATATTGACTTGATATTTTTTAGATATGAGATATTTTATGATAAAATTAGATAGTTCATGTTGTGGCAATTTTAGAAGAGATTCAAAATCTAAATTACAATATTTTAAGAATTGAGATAGACAATACTCATAATTCTTTCTAGTTATGTCAGAATTAATGGAGTTTACAAAGTTAAAGTATGCATCCTCTCTTGTTTCCTGTACTTGCACGCATTATAGACGTAGAACCTAGAATATTAGAAGTAATTATTTAACTAGTTTTATCTATGGTACTATCTTCCTTAAAGTAAATAAACTATAACAAGTTTTTTATTCTAGTTATAATGGATAATACAGATTTAAAAGTGGTCGTGGAAACACCTGAAGAAAGAAGGAAAAGATTCCTTGTTGAATTTGAAAAGCCTTTCAAGTGTGAAAAGTGTAACGAACGATTTAAGAAAAAGAAATATCTAAAAGAACACAAGATAGAGGTTCACTCTTACTAAATTTCGACTACCCATGGTCTTTTTATTGGATATGGCAATCCATCTTATGCCCTCAATCAGGTATTAAGAATCGCACAATTATTTTCACTAGCCTATCGTAAAAGTAATTTATGGTTGTTGGGATGTTATTTCTATCGTGAAAATTTATACTAAAACTGGCGACAAAGGAATAACTGGTTTAGCGGATGGTTCGCGCATTTCGAAATCCAACTTGAGAATAATTGCATATGGAGAGGTGGATGAAGCTAATTCTCATATAGGATATTTGATTTCCAATATTGAAAGCAATTCAATTTTTTCTGACATAAAAGAAATTCTAGTTGGCATTCAACAGGATTTATTCGTTCTGGGGGCAGAATTGGCAAATCCCAACAGTTTGAAAGAGAACAAATTACTAGTTAAAGAAGAGATGATCTCCAATATTGAAAAGCATATTGATAATTTCGAAGGCGAGCTCTCACCAATAACATACTTCATACTTCCAGGAGGAACTATGGAGTCATCTTTATTACATATTTGCAGAACTGTAGTAAGACGCGCTGAAACATCTGCAGTAGCACTTGCGAAAGAACAGAAGATAAGTCAGCAGATCCTCACATATCTAAATAGATTATCAGATCTATTCTTTGTTCTTGCAAGAGTGACCAATAAACGGCAAAAGCGAAATGACATTCCGTGGAAATTGAATTAGAGATCAAGTAGATTTAAATTATAAAAACAAACAGAGTTTGCAACAGTATAACATTGCAGCAGACACGAAATGTATTGTTATTGATCTTGATTACAATAATTATGGCTTTAGTAAGCAGTTTCTTACTATATTTTCTTGATCATACTCTATCTAACTTCATTATTGTCTCTAAATATACTTCAATTTCTCAAGACATCCTACATTCAACTGCATAGAATTTGGATATTTCATCACATTAATAAGAATTAACTATGCAAAGACACATGAATGAATTTAGAAAAAAGCCAGATATCCAATATTGTATCTTTTTTCCGCATTGTTTGCAATCTTAAAAAAATAAAGAGGCAAGGTTGGATACACAAAGCAAAGATAGATTCGCCTGAATCGGTTGCGGATCATTCCTATTCTATGTGTACGATCTCCATGGTTTTGGCGGATATCCTAAATTTAGATACGGAGCACATGATGAAAATGGCTAATCTCCATGATCTGGCTGAATCTCTTGTGGGTGACACTATGCCTGATAGCATTTCACCTAGGAAAAAAGGGTTAGTAGAAGGCAAGGCAATGAAAATAATTCTCTCCAAGTTGCCCGATCCTCTCCGTGAAAAATATCTCGATATTTGGAACGAATACGTTGATAATTCAACTGATTGCGCCAAGTTTGTTCATGATATGGACAAGCTCGAAATGGCAATTCAAGCAAAAGAATATGAATTCGATGGATATTCCAAACAGTCACTACAAGTATTCTTAAAATCTGCAAATGATTATATTGCAAAGAATGAGCCTGATGTAGTGTTTGAAATATTGCAAAAGGTAAATGATAATTCGAAATAAAATAAACAGGAGGTAATTTTCATAATATTTATCGTTAATGAGAATGTTACTTTACAAATGATCATAACTGTTGAGCAGCCGGCCAGTGTGTTCTTGTAGAATTAAAATTCACGTATGCAATACTGATAAAGTTACCTTAATCATTTAGATGTAAGTGCTGTTAGGAGGATTATTATGATTTGCGTTTCCGTCTTCAACTTCAAACTAATAGCCTATTGTATTTTTATTCACGATTCAGCAAGTGGTAAAAACAACTGAATGATCACATGGATGCACACGAGAGCCATTCTCCTGCTTGGTATCCAGTTTTGAAGTTTTGCTTAAGACAGATACCTAAATATTATTTAAGTTACAGATAAAATCATATCACCGAATTCAAAAGATAAGTCTATACAACGTGGTGGGCCATTATTCGACATTCCTTACATGTCTGGTCCGCCAATTGATACGTCCTGACTTACTGCTTAGGCGATAAATGATGCTGCCTTAAAGTACTGATGAGGAATCAATTTTGGCCATCAAAATGGCATATCCAGTTGAGATATGTATAATAGATTGTATTGTACTCCAGATTGCTTTTATCCAAGAGACTGCACTGCTCATATAAAATTTAGCTAAACACAAATATGAAAGCAGGGTATATACTCAATAAATGCAGTATTTTACGGCTCTTAAAATGGGCGAGAAACGAGTAAGAGTAGCTCAAGATATTCTGAACAAATATACTGGAAATGTCGCCATGCCGGCTTTAGCATTGAAGGATAATAACGATAACAGTTGGGAACCCGTTGGGGAAGAGAATTATTTCGCTTCTATAAGGAATCAAAATGGATACATGATTGCAATATGCGATAAGAATGGCATTGCAAAATCCGTAGCGCAATGGTTTATTGAGGTGAAGAAAGACGAAATCATTAATAATATTATTAAAAATGAAAATATTCCTGAATATAGCGGAAAATTAATACTTCCAATTTAACAGTGCATATATTAATTAGTGGTAATTCTTGAAAAGAAAATTCGAACAGTCTATAGAGATTAAGGGTCACCTTATCGATTCAATGATCTTGACAAGAATTTTCGACAAGATTATGGACCTGAAGGGCGATTTTAATGTTCTTGAATTTCATGTAGGTAAAAAGAAAGACGAATTAAGTTATGCAAGATTATTGATATCGGGAAAAGACAAAAAACATCTTGACCAATTATTAGCATCAATCTATATCGAAGGGGCACAACCTACTAAGATTGATGGAGTCATACTAAAGGCTGCCCCCAGTGATATGGTAATGCCAATTGATTTCTACAGTACCACTAATAATGCAACACAAATCTTCCTCAACAATGAATGGATTGATGTTCAGAATATGATGATGGACAAGTGTATTGTAGTTGATATAAGAAACAAGAATGCCGAATGTAGAAAAATACGTGATATTCGTAAAGGAGATAGTATTGTAACCGGTGAAAAAGGAGTTAGGATATTACCTGAAGAGCGACCAAGGGAAGGTGTTGACATTTTTCAATTTATGAGTAGTTCGAGTTCAAGCGAAAGACCAACTCAACAAATTGCAAGAAAGATTGCAAGAGATATTTATAATACCAAAAGTACTGGTGGAAAAATAGTAGTCACGGCAGGACCAGTAGTTGTCCATTCCGGTGCCGCAGAATTTTTGGCCAGGATGATAAGGATGGGCTATATTGATGGATTACTCACAGGCAATGCATTAGCTGTACATGACATAGAAAATTCGCTATTTGGCACATCATTGGGGATGAACGTAAAAAATGGAACCTTAGCAATTCGGGGTCACAGAAATCACATGCAAGCAATAAATGAAGTTTTCAGAGCTGGATCTATTGAACAAATGATAAAGAAAAATGTTTTAAAATCGGGAATCATGTATGAGTGTATTAAGAATAATGTACAATACGCGCTCTGTGGATCAATTAGAGATGATGGTCCAATTCCAGGAGTGATTACTGATGTCATAGAGGCACAAAACAGGTACAGAAAAATATTGATAGGAACAAAAATGGTACTTATGTTGTCTACAATGTTACATTCAATTGCTGTAGGAAACATGATACCTGCGCGAGTAAAAGTTGTTGCGGTAGATATTAGTCAAGCTGTAGTCACAAAACTGCTTGATAGAGGGACAACACAGGCAATAGGAGTCGTTAGCGACATTGGAGCATTTCTCCCAATGGTATTAAATCAATTAGAACAATTATCTAAGAAATAATATTATCAATTAACTAGCGCATATGTAGTATTAATGAATTTTAGTTCCGTTCGTAATAGAAACTTATTTTTCGGATTTCCTTAGTTTAATATTTATTAGACTTGCGGCTATCTTGGGATCTGCTCGGCCTTTTGTGAATTTCATCACCTTGCCAAGTAAATAATTTATTGCTTCAGGATTGTTTCTGGCGTCATTTACTGCGGATGTTTCGTTATCAAAAACTGTATCAATAGCATCTTTAAGCGTTTTTTCATCATCTATCTTGAAGGAATTTGTACTGTTCAATACTTCAATTGGTGATACACCACTTTCAGTTATTTTGACTAAAATATCTTTTGCTGTTATTCTACTAATCTTGTTCCCTTCAATGAGTTTCACCAATTCAGCAATATGCTCCGGTTTCACCTTCATGTTACTCAAATAGTCCTTATTCTCGCTATCGTTATCTATGAAACTTTTAAGATCTGTGATCAGAACGTTGGCAATCTCAACAGGCGAGAAATAAATCTTCACGCAAGATTCAAAGAAATCTGCCAATTTCTTGTCGTTTATAAGAATGTTTGACGTGTGTTCTGTGAGTTTGTAATTTGATACATAGCGATTGAATCTTTCGTTTGGTAGTTCCGGCATGTACCCTTTTAGAGTTGAAACAAAGTTTTTACCCAATACAATAACAGGAATATCGGGTTCGGGGAAATATCTGTAATCGTGTTCTTCTTCCTTACTTCTTGCCTTAAAAGTAATTTTTTTTCTATCATCCCAATGTCGGGTTTCATATTCAATTTTGAGATTACGATTATACATACTAGTCTGTCTAGTTACTTCATAATTGATGGCTTTTTCAACTTCCTTGAATGAATTGATATTCTTAATCTCCACCTTGTTACCGCCTTTCATGGACACATTTACATCACACCTAACTGCTCCTTCCAATAATGTATCACACACACCAATGTGCTCAAGTGTCAAGGTTAATTTATTTAGGAATAGTCTAACCTCCTTCGGATCGTTAAAGTCAGGCTCAGTGACTATTTCAATCAAAGCAGCTCCAGCCCTGTTATAATCGACAAGTGCAGAATTTCTGACGTTCGTACCTTCCTCAGAATAAGCAATTCTTCCAGGATCTTCCTCAAGTTGAACTCTTGTAATTCTGATTTTCTTTGAATCATCTAGTTCAAACAAACCGTCTGCTCCGATACTTGAGAAACCATACACATTATACTGGGTTATCTGGAAATTTTTTGGTAGGTCAGGATAGAAATAATTCTTGCGATAAAACATAATTTTGTCAGGAACTTTACATCCCAAAGCAACAGATGTCATTGTTGCATACTCTATTGCTTTTTTATTAATAATTGGTAAAGTACCTGGAAATCCACTACATATCTCACAAATATTAGTATTTGGTCTTAAATCACGATAGTTTCCATAACAAGAACAAAAAAGTTTACTCTTGAGCGCGGTTATCTGAGCGTGAATTTCTAACCCGATCCTTACCATGTTCATATAGAATTTGGTCTCTCCTGAATATTAATAGTGCCTTCAAGTGCTAATGATGCGTCAATAAGCTTCTGTTCTTGGAATGGAGCTGCCATTATCTGTAATCCTATAGGAAGACCGTTACTAAATCCAACTGGTATAGATATCGCAGGTATACCTGCAAGGTTGGCCAATACAGTGTTTATATCAACGAGATACATCTTAAATGGATCATCTATTTTTTCTCCAATCTTAAATGGAAGTATCGGCATTGTTGGACCGATCAATAAATCATGCTTGTTGAATAGCTTAAGCAGTTCCATTTTTAAGAGCGACCGCAACATCCTGGCCTTGAGATAATATTTACCATAATATCCAGAAGACAGAACGTATGATCCTATCAATATCCTCCTTTTTACTTCCTGACCAAAGTTTTTTCGAACATTACTAAAATAAGTATCCCATTTGTATTCCCCAATTGGGAAATCAAAGCCATATCGAATGTTATCATATCGTGCAAGATTACTGCTAGCCTCGGCACTAGCAAGGGTGTAATATGACGGCAACGCATAATTCAAATTTTTTATTGATACTTCTTCACATGAATATCCTATATCTTTAAATTTTTCAGAGGCAGAATAAACTGTTCTGTTAACGTCATGGTCACTTCCATTAATCAATTCTTTTATTATCGCGATGTTTAGTTTACCTAATTTGCTTTGAATTGCAATTGGAGTCGATTGTATGGTTGTGTTATCCATAATATCTTTTCCAGAGATAATGTTCGTTATCATGACTGCATCTTTGACCGACCGACAAATGGGACCAATTTGTTCCAGACTATTTGCATAGGAAATTAGACCATACCTGCTGACCCTCCCATAGGTAGGTTTGAGTCCTACGACAGAACAGAAACTTGCGGGGCATCTTATAGAACCTCCCGTATCTGATCCTAAAGCAACGGTACACTCTCCTGCCGCCACAGCAGCGCCACTTCCTCCTGATGAGCCGCCAGGAACATAATCCAGATTCCATGGATTATGAGTTGAGTGGAATGAACTGTATTCTGTTGTTGAACCCATACCAAATTCATCCAAGTTCAATTTTCCCAAAATTATTGCGCCATTTTCCTTGAGCTTCCGTATGACTGTAGCATCATAGGATGGCACGTAATTTTCTAGTATTCTTGATGCGCACGTAGTTCTGATACCTTTTGTAGAAATATTATCTTTTATTCCCATCGTTACTCCAGCCAAAGATCCTATGTCTTCCTTTTCCTTAATTTTTCTATCAATGATTTTAGCTGAAGTAAAAGCTCCTTCAGAATCCACAGTAATAAACGAGTGTATTTTTGAATCTACATCTTCTATTCTCTTGATTATAGAACCTAAGTACTGCTCAGCAGTGAATTGTTGGCTCTTTATTCCTTCGACAACCTGATATGCCAGTAATTCATGAAGATGGGCCATCTTATTTCATCTTAGGTCCCCTCAAGAATCCTTCTTCCGTTAAATTCTTGATTACTGGTTGCCCCTGACTCTTTTTGACAACATCATCTCTCAGCTCATCGAAATTTATCTCATGTAGATCCAAGGAAATCGATTCATCGGATACTAGCTCTTCAAGAATATCAATGTATTCAATTGTCTTGTTCAGTTGTGAAGGAAATTTATTGATTTCATCGTCAGTAAGATTAATTTTGGATATTTCTGCGAGGTACTTTAGTTCTTCGATTGAAATCATCATATTGTCATCCTTTCACAGATATATTATTTGTTAAGGTGATAACCTGTCAATATCTCTAGGAAACAATACAGTGTCTCTGATATTATCAACTCCACACATACTCATCATTAACCGTTCAAGACCAAGCCCAAAACCTGCGTGAGGAGGCATGCCGTAATCAAAAACTTTCAAATGGAAATCAAATGCATCAATGTTTAGTCCTTGTTTTTTCATTCTTTCTATCAATTCATCCTTATCATGGATTCTTGTGCTTCCAGAAGACAACTCCAGATCACCGTACATCAGATCGAATGATTCACACTCTGTTCCAGTTGGCTTTGGTCTTACATAAAATGGTTTAATTGAAGTCGGCCAGTCAGTAATAAAGTAGAACAGTTTCATATCTTTATCGTCCAACTTGGATAATTTTTGTTGTGAAATGTCATCACCCCATTCGATAGATTGACCGGATCTCTGCAACTTTTCTATTAAATCCGAATATGCATATCTCTTAAATGGAAATGATAAGTCAGGTAATTGTATTTTCAAATATTCAAGATGTGATTTATTTTTGTCTTTTATATCGTTCCACAAAAAAAGGATCATTCTTTCTAAAATTTCGCTTACATCGTTATAATCAACATATGCTTTTTCTACGTCTATTGATGTTGCTTCCGATAAATGTCTGTTTGTTCGTGATGGTTCTGCTCTAAAAATTGGGCCTATTTCAAATACATTTTCAAATGCCATGGTAAGCTGCTCCTTGTAAAGCTGAGGGCTTTGAGTCAAGAATGCTTCTCTGTCGTAATAAAAAATAGGAAAAAGTGTAGCTCCGCCTTCGGTCGCCGTTGCAATTATTTTAGGCGTGTTAACTTCAATAAATCCTTCCTGTCTTAGAAATTCCCTACACGAGTTTAATACAGTATATCTTATGTTAAAAATAGACTGAAGGTAAGGTCGCCGGAGATCAACTGCCCTCAAGTCCAATCTAGTGTCAACACCAACTCCTTTCCTACTTTGAATAACGATGGGTGAATTCTTATTGGCTAGAGATAGAATTCTAAAATCATTTGGAATCAATTCAATTCCATTGGGAGCTTTAGGTTCGGTTCTAACTTTACCTTTTATTGCTATTGCAGTATGATCTCTAATTTTTGAAATTTCAGATTCAAGAGATGCAGGATATTCACCTTTCTTCAAAATAACTTGAATACTACCAAACCTGTCGTTTAATGTAAGAAATTTTATGTTACTATGTTCGCGTATTGAAGAGATCCATCCGATAATTGTTACCTCGCTGCCGTTCGTTGTAGTATCGATACTCTTCGAATAATGTGTCCTTTTCCAAGTTTGGTTTGAGTTATTCAAATTGATGAACCTAGATAATTTGAACTTTAATGGGCAGGTTAATTTAACTTTTTAACATTATTTAGACAAGGTATTTGATGAGACGTGGGTTATAAGGGAAAAACTTTGGACCGCGAGTGGGATTGTCTATTGGTTATGTAAATTAAAGACCACACAGCCAATTTGCATGCAGTATGCTCAATATTATTCATGTTAGAATCACGTTAAAAGGGGAAGATATTCACAAAGTAGAAAACAATGTGAGCTTAATGCAGAAATCATCAACATTTGTCTATTAGCCATCTTTGGGCGAAACCTACAAAAGCATTAATAACATTGTCAAATAACTGTGTGAAATGGAAAAACAGTCCCTATTATCACTTTTTTCCTCAAATCCGGATAAGTATTACAAAGTTTCATTATTTGATGATAAAGGATTCAAAAGACAGAATTGCAAGTTATGCGGAAAATACTTTTGGTCCATAAAGGATAAAGAATCCTGTCCTGAACACGAAAACTATAGTTTCATAGGTGATCCACCTACGCAAAAAAGGTTGGACTTTGTAAATGCCTGGAAAGAATTGAGTAGTTTTTTTAAAAAAAATAATCATGAAATAGTCCATAGGTATCCCGTGGTATGTAGATGGAGAGAGGACCTTTATTTCACCATTGCCTCTATTGTAGACTTTCAAAGGGTAATGAATGGAAAAATTGTATTTGAAATCCCGAAAAATCCACTAGTGGTTCCACAAATGTGTCTTCGGTTTAACGATATCGAAAATGTAGGTCTTACGGGCAGGCATTATACTAGTTTCTGTATGATTGGTCAAACATGTAACGCTGATGTCGCAGGGGGGTATTGGAAGGATAAATGCATAGAACTTGATCATTCTCTTCTAAAGGATGTTTTTGGTATCAAGTCAGATGAAATTACATTTGTTGAGGATGTTTGGATGGGTGCCGGAGCATTTGGTTATTCCTTAGAATACTATGTTCGGGGTTTGGAACTTGGAAACGCAGTCTTTACGGAATTTGAGGGGGATCAATACAACTATCGCACTCTTGATAATAAAATCATAGATATGGGAGCAGGACTGGAACGCCTGTCATGGATCACTTTAGGAACTCCTACAAGTTACGATGCTACTTTTGGTCCGGTCATAAGAAAACTTGCAGACAAATTCAGTATCGATATTGATTCTAAATCAGAGCTTTTGTCTCAATACTTTAGAAGATTTTCTAATATGCATACTCACTATCAGGACGATGTTACCTTATTAAAAACAAATATTGCCAAAGAACTTGGTTTAACTTTTGAAAGCCTAGAAAAGACTATCTCACCTTTTGAAACATTGTCGATTATTGCTGATCACAGCAGAACTCTAATGTTCGCAATTTCTGATGGTTGCTTACCTTCCAATGTAGGAGGTGGCTATAATTTAAGAATAGTTTTGAGAAGAACCCTTGCGTTGCTTGCGAGGTTTGGCTGGAATATCGATTTGGCAGAGGTAATGGACATGCACATTGAACAGCTAGAATCAATGTACCCCGAGTTGAAGGAGCACAAAAATGATGTAAGAACTATAATACAAATCGAATCCGACAGATATTCTTCGTCAAAAGAAAGAATGTATCAAATAGCTAATTCCATGATAAAATCCAAGAAGAGTCCTAGTACGGATGATCTTATCAGAATGTATGAATCCGACGGTATTACACCTGATTTCTTACTTGAATCTGGAGTCATAGAAAAGATACCTCCAGACTTTTATGTGAAATTATCAGAATTACATACTTCACACGAATCAAAACAAGTTTTGGATTTTGAGCCCGTAACTGGAATTGAACCTACAAGATTGCTGTATTATGAAAATGAATCAACAAGGGAATTTGATGCAAGAGTTCTCAAGGTTCTCAAAGACAAATACTTGATTTTAGACAAGACTGCATTTTATCCAAGAGGTGGCGGACAGGAACCAGATTTTGGTTCTATTGAGAATATCAGAATTACAGATGTAGTTAAACAAAATAATATAGTTCTCCACAAGATGCAAACCCCATCCAAGAATCTTTTTGTAAAGAACAAAGTAGTTCATGGGATTATTGATAGTACAAGGAGACGATCTATAACAAAGAACCATAGTGCAACGCATATATTAAATTCTGCCGCAAGGAACAATCTTGGCTCATGGGTATGGCAGAATTCTGCTTTTAAGGACGAACATTATGCTAGACTGGATATTACTCATCATTCTGCTTTGACAAAAGAACAAATCAAGCAGATAGAAAAAACTGCTAATGAAGTAGTCCAGAAAAATTTACCGATCATTATCAATATTCATGAAAGATCAGATGCCGAGTCGCGATATACCTTCAGAATATATCAAGGAGGTGCAGTTCCATCAAACAACGTAAGAATAGTAAACATAGATGGATGGGATGTTGAAGCATGTGGTGGAACCCATGTTAATAAGACAGGTGAAATAGGTTTGATAAAAATTCTTAGGACAGAGAGAATTCAAGATGGTGTAGTAAGACTTGAATTTGTTTCCGGAAATAATGCCCTGCAGTACGTCCAATCTCAGGATTCACAGTTACATAGTATTGCCAAATCATTGGGCTCAAGTAGAGAGAAAGTAGGCGAGTCATTTGGTAAGATGATAGCGGAAAATGAATTAATAAAGAGAAAATTAAGAGCGATTGTTAACAAATTTTCAGACAATATGGCTTCAACCATTCCCCAAAAAGCGACCAGGACTAAAGTTGGTATAAAAATTTATGGCACATATGATGATCAGGTAGGCGATGATTATTATATTGCTTTAGGAGAAAAAAGTACTTGCGTTGATCCTTTTTTAGTGTTTGTTGCACTTGTGCAAGATCAAGATAGGATCAGAGTCATTGTTTTTGCAGGTGAGGAATCGAGAAAAATTCTTAAAGCATCGAGAATTGCTAAGGAAATTTCCTTAGTACTCGGCGGTACTGGAGGAGGGGGAACAGACAAATTTGCTCAAGGAGGAGGAAGGGACAAGAACAAAGTACAAGATTGCTTGAAGAATCTTGAGAGTTTGATAACTAGTATTTTAGAGACTAGTGAAAAAAATGGTTGAAAATTCCACTGAAAAGATGGCCAGTTTAGACTTCAGCTGGAAGACAATTGAAGACAAATGGAGAAAAAGATGGACTGAGCACAAGATATTTGAATCTGAATGTGATTCGAGCAAGAAAAAATATTTCTTAACTGTAGCATACCCTTACCCTAATTCACCGCAACATGTAGGACATGGAAGAACGTATACGTTGGCTGATGTCCATGCAAGATACAAGCGCATGAAAAACTATAATGTCTTATTTCCTATGGGTTTCCACTATACAGGAACGCCGATTGTATCAATGTCTCAGAGAATCAAATCCAACGATTCAGAATTGATTGAAACCTTTCGACAAATATACAAGATTCCAGATGAAATAATAGCAAGTTTTAAAGAACCTAAAAAAATTGCCTGCTATTTCCATGAAGAAATTAAACAGGGTATGAAAGAGATGGGATATTCGATTGATTGGAGGCGTGAATTTACTACAATAGACAAGGGGTATTCGAAACTCATATCATGGCAATTTAGGAATCTCAGGAAGAATGGTTTGATTGTACAAGGATCTCATCCAGTTGGATGGTGCCCTCAAGATCAAAGCCCTGTTAGTCAACATGATACTGTAGGAGATATCGAACCTGAGCTTATTGAATACGATCTTGTTAAATTTAAGTTTGAAGATTATATTATTCCAACAGCAACATTAAGACCAGAAACTGTTTTTGGCGTTACAAACTTGTGGGTGAATCCTGACATTCAATATGTAATTGCATTGATAAACAATGAAAAATGGATAATTACAAAAGAGGCTTCAAGCAAATTGGAATATCTAAACTTAAGCGTTTCTGTGGTTTCAGAAATAAAGGGATCCGAGTTAGTAGGAAAATTAGTATTCAACCAATTGAGGAATGCACACGTACCCGTGTTTCCAGCGTCATTCGTCGATCCGAATAATGGGACTGGAATTGTCATGTCTGTTCCGGCACACGCGCCATATGACTACCAGGCAATGATTGATTTAAGGAATGATTATGATACAATAATAAAATATGGTATCAATGTGGATATCAAGCCCATAAATCTTATACAGACTGAGGAGTTCCCCGCAAATAATACTTCACCTGCAGAAAGGTTACTTGCCCGGTATTCCATAAGTAACCAGAACGATCCAAAACTAGAAGAAGCAACAAACAAACTTTATTCTGAAGAACTTCATGCTGGGAAGGTTTTACCCGACATAGACATTATTG
Source organism: Nitrososphaeraceae archaeon (assembly GCA_035454925.1). Lineage (GTDB taxonomy): Archaea > Thermoproteota > Nitrososphaeria > Nitrososphaerales > Nitrososphaeraceae > TA-21. Next base: position 16,205 of record DATIFZ010000056.1, on the reverse strand, counting down.
GTAATCTAAGCGTAATAAAAGCTCGAGAAATAATAAGGGAAAAAATCATCAAAGAAGAAATTGGAACTACCATGTACGAATTGAAAAATGTGGTAAAATGTAGGTGTGGAACACCTTGTGTAGTAAAGTTACTAACAAACCAATGGTTTATCAACTACGGCGACAAAAATTGGAAAAAACTCGCATATGAATTAGTCGATAATATGGAAATTTTACCCGAGGAAATAAGACAGGAATTTAAAAATGTCATTGATTGGTTAAGGGAGAGAGCTTGTGCCAGAAAAAGTGGACTAGGGACAAGACTTCCATGGGACAATGAATGGATTATCGAGAGTCTTTCAGATTCAGTTATTTATATGGTTTATTATCCCTTGTCGAAGTACATTAACAATGATCCTAATTTGCAAGAGAGCACAGACAAGGTAATGGCAGATAATTTGAACGATGCCTTTTTTGATTATGTTCTCTTGGGTAAGAATGATATCAATGTTGTTGCTAGAGAATCAAAAATATCCACGGAATTATTAGAAAGAGTAAGAAATGAATTTCTGTATTTTTATCCAGTTGATTCCAGGCATTCTGGAAGGGACTTGATACCAAATCATTTGACGTTCTTTATCTTTAACCATACAGCAATTTTTCCCAAAGACAAGTGGCCTAAACAAATTGTTGTGAACGGATCGGTACTGATGGAAGGTAAGAAAATGTCCAAATCTCTTGGGAATATTATTCCACTTCGCCAAGCAATAGAAGAATACGGAGCAGATCCAATTCGTCTTACAATGCTGGCATCTTCAGAGATATTGCAAGATTCTGATTTTTCCTTTGACTTAGTAAAAGGCATTAGGTCCAAATTATATGATATTTACAGAACAGTTATTGCACACAAGAATATATTTACTATAGCTCAGAACAGTTTGGATCATGATGAACTTGAGGATGATTGGATATCAAGTAGAATACAGCGTATTGTTTTAGAAACCACTTCAGCTATCGAAAAGTTTAGAATTAGAGAGGCTTTGCATATTATACTATATTCAATGGATAATGATCTACAATGGTACCAAAAAAGAAAATTTGCAAAGAATAAGTCAATAAGTAATAACTTCCTGAAGGAGTTTCTAATAACAAGGGTAAAACTACTAGCTCCATTTGCACCTTTTTTCAGTGAAGAAGTTTGGGAAATAATTGGAAATAAGCCTTTTGTCAGTTTTGAGAGCTGGCCGGAAGTTAATGACTCGAAAATCTCTCTTAATTCTGAGGATAATGAAAAACTAATTCAGGATATGATTTTTGATATACAAAAAATAACAAAGGTGACTAAAATTATCCCACAAAAGATAATGATTTATACATCTTCAACTACCAAAAATAAATTATATAAGAAATTATTGGATCGGATTCAGAAAGAATCAACTGCTAATTTTGGAGTCATCATGAAGGAATTAGTAAATGATGAAGAAATAAAGGATTTTGTAAAGCGTAGTCCTGACTTGGTGAGAAAAATGATAGAAGACATACTTTCCGAGTCCCTAGATGTTAGAGAAAGAAGAATAAAAATAGATTCTTTTAGTGAAATGATACCACTGGAAGATGGCATATCTTTGTTACGTAATGAGATTGGAAACGATAAACTCGAGGTAAAAATATACTCCGAAGATGATGGCGACAAATACGATCCGAAACAAAAGTCAAGGTTTTCAAGGCCCTATAAACCAGCCATATACATAGAATAATCTAATGTTATGCCATATAATGCAATGTTAAATCAGAATCATGAATTAACTATTAATAGTATTTATGAAATATTTTATTTCATAACAATAAAATTAAATTTAGAACTTTTTAAATAGTCAATCGTTGTCAGCTAACTACACATTAGTATGTTCTACCAGTGATCTTGCGAGTAGTACAATTTCACGATGTTTAATTGACACATATGGGTTCACAAAAGAGGATGATGACTCATTTAGTTCAAGAAACTATCCAAATATAGCATTACATATATCCAAAAATAATTTGCTTTATCTAGATAGTCTTGATCACGTATATCCGGACACATCTTGTTTTATATTCTTGTCCCAACATAGATCACAAGCCAACATTCCAGCTCTGACGTGTCACTCTACAGGAAATTTTGGTAAGAATGTTTTCGGTGGCAAAGAAAAAGAATTAGGAATAACTTATCCTTGGATTCAGAAACAATATCTGATTGAATTGAATAATCAAAAGGATAATGTCCCTTTTTATGATATCATTATTGAATCAACTCACCATGGTCCCACATCACTAGAAAAGCCACTTTTGTTCATTGAAATAGGATCAACTGAAAAACAATGGACGGATGAAAATGCAGCAAATACGGTATGTAGTTCTTTGTTTAAAGTAATTACAAAAGAGAATGAAGTCTGCAAAAAGGTAGGTGTAGCAATAGGTGGTACTCATTATCCAACAAAATTTAATAAATTATTGCTTGAATCAGAATATGGTTTAGGAGCAATCGCTGCAAAACACGATTTACCATATTTGGATAATTTTCTATTAGAACAAATGATACATAGGAGTATTGAAGAGGTGACTTATGTCCTGGTAGATGTAAAAGGGCTGGGGAAGGAGAAATCCAGAGTGTTGACTTTACTAGAGAAATGTGGAATTAAAGTTATAAAAATTTAGTACAGTGATGACCTCAAAAGTTATTTATGTTTGTACAGGATATGTAAAATATGACTTACAAAACTGAAAGTAAGAGGTACGAGAAAACAGTAAGGGAACCTATTGAAAGTCGATCTGTCTATGGCCTTGTATCTAGTATTCCTGCCGGTAAAGTCGTAACCTACGGACAACTAGCGACATCGCTCGGAAATTCTAAAGCTGCACGGGGTATTGGAAAAATTCTGAATAAGAATCCGCGCCCTATCGTAGTGCCCTGTCATCGCGTAGTCTGTTCTGACGGTCACGTTGGAGGCTATATGTACGGTAAAGAGCGAAAAATTTCATTACTGTTAAGTGAAGGAATTCCAATAGTTAAGGGGCAAATAAAAGATTTTGAAAAATATAGATTCTTAAATTAGCATTACTTGTGTTTTGCTTGTTTGGCAAGATCTCTCAAGTGTGATAGAGACCTGACATTTCCCCCTCTAATTTTCTTATATAATGCCCAAAATGTTTCTCTGTTTATCTCGTTTCTGGCTTTAAGTATTTTCAAATGTCGTCTCATAGCTTTGGTTCTCTTAACATAAACTTCCTTCTTACCGACTCTTGCAGTTTTCTTCCCCTTTTTAGATCCAGCAGAAGTACCATGTTTTCTGCGAGTTTTAAGTTTCTTTTCCGCTCTTGATCTAGAAATTCCTCTAACTTTTACTGTCCATATAGTGCCATTCTTAATTAAAGAACGCATATCCTCTCGTGTAATTGCGTCTGCTATGTCATCAAGCTTGTCAGGTTCAAATCTTACCCTGTTTGAACCTACTCCTAGAACTCTTGCTATCAACTCTCTTTTTTTTCTTAAGTTTACAACCATTATGATTTAGACACTTTTTTTCCTATGTTTTTGCCCTTTGTTTCTTTCTTGGGCTTTACTTCAGCTTTGTCTACCTTTTCAACTTCTTTCTTGGGCTTGGTTTCAACCTTTTCAATTTTGCCTGGATTTAAAACCTTGATTTTCAACTTTGTGGCTTCGTTCAAGATATCCAATCTTTTCTTGTACCCGACCCCATGAGCAATTCTAATTGCATCTATTTTGGGATCAATTCTTGTCAAATCGTTCGTATTAAAGATTAAAACATCATGATACCCAGATGGATGTAGACCTCTGGATTTTCTGGGTCCTTTATATCCGACCTTAACCAATGCGGGGACCCCTGACACCTGCTTTCTCATTTTATTGTCTTTTCCTTTTGGTTTTCGCCAATTAGTTGCAAGTTTTTTATATCTCCAGCTTTCTTGTCTCACAAAATCCGGCCGCTTGTCCGCTATTTTTTTTCTCAATTGCAGGAGCTCTTTATTGATAACCATGAAACTATTGTCAAGACCCTATTTTTTAAATAAAAATGTTTCTAGGTGCCATTGGCTTTGTTTGTGACGTGCCTTACCCCAATAATTTGTCAGAAGAGGCACTGAAACTTAAGACCTCTGTTTCTTTTAAAAATGAATATGCCTTTTTGCACGGACCTACAACAAGAAACGCGTCATTTGAGGTCATGGTGAAACTTTTGTGTTAAAACTATTGCACTATATTTATGAATCCGTACTTTTCCCGAGTTGTCCTCTGGATTGACATATTATATTCGAATATTCTCTTTGAATATTCTTGGAGTATCTCCATCATAGGTTGCGATGTATTTGATGTGTAGAACCCGGGGCAATCGCCGGTTAGTTGGTAGGACGCATGGATTACAAGCTTGCCGTTATCAGATTCCATCCATGAAGAAAATGGATAAAGCCAGCAAACACCGGGTTTGTCAGGATGTATTACACAACTCCCACATTCATCTAAAAATCTGCATGGCAAAGGTTTACCGTCTTGGGCTTCAGTCTCATTTTCCTTTCTTTTTAGCGAAATCATACTGATAGTCGTAATTACATTGTTCATGGTAGAAGATTCATTCCAACTGGAAACAGTTGTTTCTTTCTTGATAAATTCAGAGACTGCGTCATATCCCATTTTGTTTGAAATCAGTGACATGTCATCCTTCGTTAAAGGCAATCTTCCTTGTTTCTCGCAACAGTTGTGGCAATCTGGCCATAAACACTTCCAAAGAACGTACATCTCATCTCTGGTCAGAAATGGGATATGAAAAACCACACCATTGATAACCAATTGAGAATCAGATACGTCGTCCCGTTTTCCAAGGTGAAGATCATAAATTGACTTTTCTATTTTCCATTTGTTGGCCAAATTATCCAAGGATTGCTTTACTTCTACTTCCTTCAAAATCAAATATGACATATAGGGACCCAAGTTTAAATGTGCCTAAGAAACAAATCTCACTTGAACCGTGCAGCATGCCCAATTTCGAAGATCCCAATACCTCAAAAAAAGAACTAGTAAGTAAGGGCAAGCATGCATCTTCGACTCAAAACAGAAGGATGGTATGGGAAAATATTATTTGGCCACTAATCTTGGATGTGAATCGTTCCTATTTCACTCTAAAAGAATATCACTCAAAGAGAGACAAATTTTGTAACAGTAAGAGGATTCAGTCGTCAAAAGTGGCCGGTGGTTTTGTATCATTGTTGGTTAAGGGTATTCTGATTAGACAAAAAAGTATCTATTCAATACACTATAGACTGATACCGTATATGAGAAAAAAAGCTAGTCTTGAATATGGTCAAGCAATAAGAGAGGCGAGTACTAAGCGCTAGAATTCCGAATTGAGCAATAAAACTATGAGTATTTAATGAAATATTTATCTATACTTCATGGTTTGTAATCTTCCATTATCGGCTGTAACAGTTATTTTTTGAAAGTCTAGATCTTCCTTCTCTGGAGTAACGAATATTGAGCTAAATGGAGCCATGGAATTGTACATCTGTTTTCTACTTGTGTCATTGTCAAACACCACTGTTACATTATGAATTTCTTGTGGATTGTTATTATTTATTTTTATACTTATTGTAGTTAAAGCCTCACCTGTTTCCATTATTTCTACGGTTAGACCTGCTCTTGGAATAAAGACGAGTAATACAACAATAGCTACAATTGCAAATCCACCATAAATAGCGTATTTAGCAATTCTTATCCAATCACGTGATTTCTTATGTTTGCCCTCATAATGCCAATCATCATCCCATCTTCCCAATTTTTTTCTAATATATACTAATTGAAATAACTATAAACATTTTTTTGCTGCGAAATTGCCCTTACAAATAATGAAAGAAATTTGACTATTATTACTTGTTGAACTTTCTATAGAATGCTATTACGTTGTCGCAATCCCTGCATCTGTATTCGCCTTTTTCTACCAGTGTCACGCCCTGGCCCAAATCCTCATCAGAGGCCTCATATTTTATGATTGGAGAGCCACTGAATTCCTTCCCACATGAATTGCAGTAATACTTGATGAACCTATCTTCACTCAATCTTCCGACATTGGCTAGAAATATTTGCGGGACTCCCAAATTAGCCTTGATTTCTTCATCTTCTGTAATTTTAGCAAAGGCATACCCACCTGAGCCCAACAGTTTCTTCTCCTCAAGATCTTCATTTTTGCCCATGTGCATGTGGTAATTAAATCCATATTTTAACAGTACATGATTTCATCCAAGATGAAGTTTAGTATTTAGTAAAGTTAATGAAAATAATTTAATTGTAATAGATTAGAAATGGTTTCCAATTTTGATTCGAGTCTCTTAACAGACAGGGTTGAATTCAAATTATTCTCTGCCCAAATGCATCTAAAAAAGTTACAAGAAATCAAAACAGATCAGCTAAACATGGATAAAGATGATCCAAAAGTGCCATTGGAATTGGAGATTGATTGTTTTCTTTCCCAAATTTTAGGAGCAGTAGATTGCCTATTAGTGTTAATTAATACGAGATTGGATTTGGGAATTTCAATAGAAAAAGTTGATCTAGCTACAATTCAGAGCGCATTGAATGCGCGGACAAAAAACATAGGTTTGATAACTGAATTACATGAAGCGTTAGAGCACAATAGCTGGCTCTGGATATTAAGGGAATTTAGAAATCAAACCATGCAAAAACCATCCAAGGAAGTCCAAGATTTTTTGCTCGAAGACAAAGCGACATCAACATCGTCAAAAGATCAAAACAAATCTACGGGTAATCATGATGAGTATATCGATAGAAATCTCATAGCGTATTTTGAGAGGAGTCTGGTCAAGGTTAGGGAGCTAGTTGACATAATAAGAATGAAAGAATCACTACTGAATTAGATATCGATAAATAAAAAAGGTTTACCCAGTGTATATTAAATTAGAAATTCTAAGTTACAAGGTTATATTTCTTTATTAATGAATGTGACCTCGGAGGATTTTGGTAAATATCTAAAAATGACGGAATATAATGGTAATTAATACCAAATAATACCAACGTATATATGCCCTTAGGTCTGATATAAAAACATGGCATCAAACAAAGAAGTAAAAAATACAGAAAACATCAATATCGCTCTAGACGAAACAAAATCAAGTGTTAAAAAAACAACAGATGAGGCAGTAAGGGAAATTCCACGGTTTACTAAAGCCGTAAATGAATATCAACAAGAGACTATTCAAGCAACAAAAGACATAGCAGATAATTTTCTAGAATCTCAAAAAGAGGTTATCCATTCAATGCAATCCTTATGGGTTCCTTACATTGAAAATGTACAAAATTCATATGCATCATACTGGGTATCACCACAAAGAGTCACAGAAGGTTATGCAAGAGCAGTAAGCAATATTACAGACAGCACAATTGTTGCATCCAGACTAGCAAACAACGTATTATTTGCATCTATGGATGCATTCAAAAATTCAATACAGCACGCAAGAGACAACGCAAAAGAATTTTCACGTCTGAGTGCTAATGTCGCAAATACATTCGAAAACGCTGCAAGAGATAATTTAAGAGATTTTTCAAGAGAACAAACACATTCAAGACGAGAATAGGCGCAACATTGTGATAGATTAATAAAAATTAATCTATGCACTCATAATTTTTTTATAATAATAAAACCCAACATCAATTTTAAAAGGTTACAAAATAGAGTAGAATAAACTGAAAACCCACAATTATCGGAGTAACTTAGTTAAACCAACTTCTTATATCTGGTATTAGTAAGTTTGATTACTTCCGAAAACATTTTAAGACAAAAGGCCGGTGGGAATCTCTTATCAACTCTGTCAGTCCCACCGGTTTCAAATTCTAGCCCTCCTCCCCTTGTTGGTGATTTAGATATTAAATCCTAATTAGCCGAATTAACTTTATGACTCTAGATCAAATATTATTACAAGAAATTAAAGATAGTGAAGTTTGGCTTTCCAGGGAAAAAGAAGAATCTACTTACAAACGAGATCTCAAAAAAAGGATTGAAATAATAAATTGGGTTCTTGAAAATATGAAAAATCCTGACATTGAAATTTGTAGTTTAATTGAATCCAGGATGAACAAAACTATACTAGCAATTAATCAATCATATTCAATATTTGACTCTGACAAATTGCATAGCGAATTACGGATTTTAGATTGGATATTTTATCAAGTTTGTATTAACAAGAATCAATGAAAAGATTATTAATTTCTGACTTTTCCTAAATCTTGGATCTTTACAACAAATTTATTCCTACAGTCAGGACAAATAAAAAATGCTGTTGCATAGGCTCCAGTTGCATAATATTCAAAATCGATTACTGACGCTGTCATGTGGGTTTCATTGTCACAATACATACAGAGGAATACCATCGATTTTACACGTTCGATAATTTCCTGTTTTTGCCTGGAATGTTCACCACTCATTTCCAAACGGCTATTTATAATGCTACAGAATTTTATAAATTTTTCTGAACTTTGTTTGGTCATTGATTGGTCCTTTTTTATTACTCTCCAAGTTTCGATTCAACAGATTGAACCGTTATAAGTTAATTTGATCTGTAAATGTCATGCAGTTACATGACATCTGCCTTAATTGCGGACACAGAAAAGATGAACATACTCCGGATGGTTCTCGGTGTCAAAACGACTACTGCCCCTGTTCGAGTTTTAGAACAACACTCTTGCAATATGACTCGGACAATTTAAGTTCAAAATCTGACGAATACAGATAATTGTTTGGTGCCGGTCCTATTCTGTTTTTATTCTGTCCTTCGAATATAGTCTCTATAGAACCATTCTCATAGGTAATAATACAAAATTTTCTATTCAATGAATCGGTGAGCGGAGTTCTTGACACGACCTTCTTGGATTTGGACACCGCAAAATCCAAATTCCTTTAGTCTGTCGTAATTTTTCTTTGATATGACAATAGTCTTTAGTCTGTCTTTGCTATCATCATACTTGTCCCTATCCTGCAATATATTTAACTGATTCATACTATAATATCTTGCAGTAGTCCTAATAAGGGAACTAATTAATGATCCATTACAATCCGCAGAATCAAGTATACGAGTATTCCTAAACCAAGAACCAGAATCAGATTCAGCACCTTACTGATGTTTAAGGGAAGAATATGAAACATAGATAGAAATTAGGAGGAATAGTTATAATAATTTTGCTTTATGTGAAATGATTGGACTCCCAAATACCAATATCAGATTACTCTATATTGTAACCTTTCAAGGCTAATCTAAGAGCGTCTAGCAAATCATGGTAAAGTGTTTGTTCTTTGTAAGGTAACCATATTGAAATATGCGAAAAGGTTAAATCTTCCACAAAATATCGCATGATGTGACACTTCCAAATGGATATGATTCACCGCTTGGTAGACATAAATCAACATTTACCTACCTTTTTATTGGCGGTATTATCGCGATTGGTCTGTTCTTCGGAATTCTGCAAATTGTAAGATCAAATGCCGACTTTCCTGTAAGTCCAATTAGTAGTCTTGCTGGGCTAGTAGTAGTTATGGCAGTAATAGGATTAGGCGGACTTTTCCTGCGAAATAACAAGAGATGGAAATCATTTTAAAAAATCCGGAGAATTTAATAAGATTTAGACAATCCTGAAACATATGACACTTCCATCAAAATATCGCTGGTCACGTTCAAAAGATTTTAGACAATATTATTTTTATTTAATATTGCTTGGTGCTATTGCAATTACTCTCTACGTCGGAATCTTTAGATTGGTAGAAAAATACGGATCTGCGATTCTGTCTGGATGAACGATTGAAAACCCCTTAATTTTCGTTGGATTTTCTGCAATTTTTGTATTAACGTTATTAATTTCGAGGAGGATGATCAGAAAGATAATTGGACGACAAAGGTGGGAGATGACTACGATGGAATATATTATATATTTTTACGGTTCGATATTTTTGGCTTCTGTTATTTTAACTCTAGGTTTATTATTTTTAGGGTTTCTAGTTTCTGATAATTTGAAGTAAATATCAAATCCCTAACTTACCATGCATCCTTAACTCCCTTTAAGTTACCAGAACTGTAATAAGTATCATTTAATATTATATCCTTTCAACGATAGTCTTAATCCGTCTAATATATCGTCATAACTAGTTTAGTCCTTCTTTAGGTTTAATTCTTCAGCATATGCAGTCCTTAGACTAGTAAGAAGTTTTTCGTGTTTTTCTTCTATCGCTAGATAACCTTTTGATATTATGGCGTATAAATTGCTTAACATATTCCGATGTTCTGTTGAAATGTTTACAGGTCTGATTTTAGCAGTAAAACAGTCAGTAAACATTTAAGTCCACTTATCTTCATGCCTTTACTTTTATTTCTAATTTGCTCCAGGTCCGTTATATCAAACTGGTCTCTTATCAGATAGGAATCTTTATTGAGGTTCTACCCGTTTTTGGTTCTAAAATCAAGATAAGCATTAATGTAAGAAGCACATTCAGGAGTACAGAATGTGAAATACTGTGAATTTGAACCTTCATAAACAGTTATTTTTTGCTCTAAGGTCTGAAATTATCTAATATCTTGGAAATTTCTTCGTGATTATAGGCTCTGTCTACTACTTTCCTTATTGATTCACCTTTGAACATCTCTATCTTTTTCTTGTTTAAAGAAACGTCATTCATGTCGTAGAAATGATAAATAGCTTTCAACCTTGTTGAAATTGAATTAAAAGATAATTTTTTCTCTCTCAATGATATCAAATATGTTGTATCTGATTTTGTCGTCCAGTCAAATCTTCAAATTTATCTATGTCGCAGAATTCCATAAATAACCTTAAATTATGTTCGTAGATTTTCTTGGTTAAATCGGATTTGATAGAGTTTACAAAATTTAAATATACATCTTCTTTCTGTTGTGATTTTTGAACTAATGATGACATGCGATATTCTAATAAATAGGAGTATAACGTAACTAATCTAAATATAAGCGGGTTAAACGATGGATACCGATAAATATCCGTTTGAAAATTTCTAGTTGTAGCTCGAGAATTAGCCCGGTCGAATCCACACGATTGTGTTGATGCCGAATCTAGCGGTCAAACTCCACAGGAGGGCTATGGATTTCAGGCTCTGGATCTTCATGAAAAGATACCTGGGGACAGCAGTTCGAATCTGCTCCGGGCTACCATCTTTATTTAGATCTGGGGTCCAAATTTAGCCAAATCTTTGGTTTCGTCTCCGAACCTTTTGAAATTTTCGATAAATAAATGGGCCAATCTCTTGGCTGCAACAACGTATTGTTCATTGTTGGACCATGAAAAACTCGGATCCAGAATCTTTGACGGAACTTGTGGGCATGAAAGAGGAATATCAAGATTAAAAATATTATCATGCTTATATTGCACCTTGTCAAGATCGCCGTTTAATGCCGCAGATACCATCGTTCTTGTATATTTCAAATCCATTCTCCTCCCAATTCCATATGGACCCCCAGTCCAACCTGTATTTATTAGATATACACTAGTGTTGTGTTCTGAAATCTTTGATGCCAGCATTTTGGCATATTCAACTGGAGGTAGTGGCATAAATGGTGCACCAAAACATTGAGAAAATGTTTCTTTTGGTTCTGTAATCCCTCTTTCTGTGCCCGCTAGCTTGCTTGTATAGCCAGAAATAAAATGATACATTGCGCCTTCTTTCGTTAGCCTGGCCACCGGCGGCATAACGCCAAATGCATCTGCAGTGAGAAAGATTACAACCTTAGGGTGTGTTGCTACTGAAGGAATTACCGCCCCCGGTATAAAATCTAAGGGGTATACAACTCGCGTGTTCTCTGTTAGGTAACTATCCTCAAAATTCGGCTCTCGTGTCAATTCATCAACAATTACGTTCTCCATTACAGAACCGAATTTCATTGCATTCCAAATCTGTGGTTCATGTTCCTTTTTAAGATTGATACATTTTGCATAGCATCCGCCCTCAAAATTAAAAATTCCCCTATCAGACCAACCATGCTCATCATCCCCTATCAGATACCTTTCTGGATCTGCGGATAATGTAGTTTTTCCTGTACCAGATAGTCCAAAGAATAGTGCTGTTTCTCCATTCTTTCCCATATTGGCTGAACAATGCATTGGAAATATTCCCCTCCGAGGAAGTAAAAAATTCATAACAGAAAACATAGCCTTTTTTATTTCGCCTGCATAAGAAGTATAACCTATTAACACCATCTTCTTGGAGAAATTAATGATTATGAACGTGCCACTTTTGGTTCCATCTATTTCTGGAAGTGAAGCAAAATCATTTACAAAGAAGAGAGTGAATTCGGGCTTATGGTTATCCAGCTCTTCTGGTTTTGGACGTATAAATATCTGCGACGCAAAAATATTATGCCAAGCATTATCGGTAAAAACTCTTATTGGCAACCGGCACTCAGAATCGGCTCCTACAAACCCGTCGAAAATAAAAAAATCCTTTCCTGACACATGCTGTTTCATTCGTTCAAGAATACTTTCAAACTTTTCGCTGGCGATAGGATGGTTCACTTTGCCCCAATCCACAATATTATGAGTTATTTCATCATCAACAATGAATTTATCATCAGGAGAACGTCCCGTAAACTTGCCAGTCTTAACAGACAATGCGCCAGAATTTGATAGTAGCCCTTCATTTCTTTGAATTGCGATTTCAATAAGAGTTGCTATTGGAAGGTTTCTCTCAATCTTTCCAAAATTAATATTCATCTTCTCAAGTTGCAGAATATAGCTTTTTGGATGACCGTTATCTTCCTCATTCATTGATACGATGTAACGTTCACAATGGGTATTTAATTTATTTCATGTTACAACGCAAATAATCGTAGAAAGTGCAAAAGTAGAAAAGTTGATTGGTGCCAATATCATGCATAATTAGCACCAATCAGTTTTTGTTACATCTATCTCCTAATATAGACGATACCGGGATATTGATTGCCATTACGTTTAAAGTTTATGAAAGTAACAATTATGTTAATTGAACTGAACTGATCTTAGTACTTCAACATGTCTAGTTCTTAATTCTATTAAGAAGAGAAATCAACAAACACTCATGTTTAGAGAAGAGGAGAAGTTGCATATGATCCTGTTTTTTCGTCTTTTCAAGTATGTTTACCTTTTGATTTCAAGGAGTTGTATCCCAAACTAGTAAATGTAGTACCTGTACTCCATCCCTAGTCTAGAAACTGCAATTGCAATAACAAATTATCGATCATACTTTCAGAGTTATCGAAGCTTACTCCAACTGTGAGTCTATCTTGACGAGTCAGCCGAAAAGATCTGTGTTGTGTAATAAATCTACACTATGATTTGGAATTGGGTTGGCAATGAGCATAAAATATGTTGATATGAAAATTTAGCACATTGATACAATAGAGTTATTTTTACCCAGCGTAATAGTGTTACTACATTTTGATACATAACTGCGATACAAATATCGGAGAACGATAGCATATTATTTTTGATTGATGAAAACATGATTGAAAAACAGGATTTTGAAAGGTCGCGGATAATTTTTGTCTAGAAACGACCGTGCAAAATAAGTACACATTTGCTTGAGTAGATTAATTAAGTGAATCCGCATCAAATTTCATAAGTGGGTTGCAACATGCCAGTGATACGAATTTTTTAGCTCATTACTAATTTAACTGATAATAGCTATTATTTAGTACCCATGTTTTATATTTTCTTGAATAATAAGATAGTCCGGTATTCTCATCGTTTAATGGGTAATAATTGTAATTTTCTTGCCTTTCCAATATTCGGAGTAGCTTGAGTACTGTCCTATCCTCCACCAAATATTTTACTATTCTTTCGACTTCTCTATCCATTTATTTCGATGCCTATTGCATTCATAATCATGATATTACTTATATATGGTAACCAACATTCTTAACATAAATTTCCACTTAATTTTTTAAAAGACAAATAAGCAAAAGAAAAGATAAGTAAGAAGGTTCCTCTCAGTTTGGCCGATGTATTTAAACTAATACTTCGAGCAAACAAATTTCAAACAATATTGTATGAATATCCTCAGAATTCTCAAAACAATAGATATAAATTAACTTTTTAGAGTACAAATTGGTGTGAATTGTTTTATGGATACTTTTACAACGAATGGTTTGTCTCTAGTTAAGATTTCTAAATCACATTTACTAATTCCAGTCGCTCTTTTGCTTTTATTTGGCTTTATTGCAACAAGCGCATATGCACAAACTACAGCGTTTGATGACACCGTATTGCCCAAATTATTCGACAGAGTAAAGAATTCTGTAGTACAAATCACCGTGTCTAATGAGGATCCACGTTCTTCTGCGCTAGGTTCTGGTTTTGTGTTTGACACATCAGGGCACATCATCACAAATGATCATGTGGTTCGTGGCGGATCCTACAACGATACTTATACAAATAATGTTACTGTGACCTTTTTGGATGAAAGGACCTTTAAGGCGAAAATAGTAGGTAGCGATCCTTTCTCTGATTTAGCGGTCCTACAAATTGAAGATTCGAAAAATCAATCAATGATTCCTCTTGTCCTCAGTAATTCTTCTGACATTAAGATTGGTGAACACGTGATTGCGATAGGTAACCCATTTGGCCTATCCGGCTCTATGACCGAAGGAATAATAAGCGGATTAGGAAGGGTTATTCCATCTCAGAATCAGGAAGGTCCACAAGGCCCGGAACTGATGCCTGACCAGGGTAACACGCTGGTTCCCCCTACCTCATTTTCGATACCTGAAATAATTCAAACTGATGCAGCTATAAACCCAGGAAATTCCGGAGGGCCGTTGCTTAATTTGAAAGGACAGGTGATAGGCATAAACAGTGCAATTTTTTCACTAACAGGTGAATATTCCGGAGTCGGATTTGCCATACCGTCGAGCACTCTTCAAAGAGTTGTACCAATATTAATTTCACAACATACATACAAGCATCCTTGGATTGGAATCTCAGGGATAGATGTTAATGAGCAGATTGCCTCAGCTATGAAACTAAACTCAACAAAAGGATTTCTGGTAATAGATACTAGTCCGGGTGGACCTGCATCCAAGGCGGGAATCGAAGGTGGAGACAAACTGATAGAAATAAACGGAAGAAAAACAAAATTGTTTGGAGACGTGATCATAAAAATTGATAATCAAACTGTTTCAAAGATTGATGACATACTGGTATATCTAGAACAACAGAAAAAGGTTGGTCAGGGTGTAAATTTGACTGTCATAAGAGATGGTAACCTCCAAACAGTCAATGTTGTTTTGGCGGAAAGACCATTGCAGCTTAACGTATCACCCTTATGGTTGGGGATCGATGGTATTGACATGAGTGAGGATATTGCCTCCGAATTAAATGTTAACCAAAGCACGGGAATTTTGGTTGTCGGTATTATTTCTGATGGGCCTGCAGATAAGGCTGGACTAAAAGGTGGTTATATACTAACAGAAATAAACGGAACACAAATAGAACTTGGAGGGGATATTATCATTAGCGCGGATAAGCAACCAATCGACAATTTAAGGGAGCTCTCGACTTACATTATGAATAACAAGAAAGTCGGCGACGTTATCAGTGTTGGCGTATTGAGAGATGGTAAACCTCAAGAAGTTAATGTTACTTTAGAAGCAAGACCAAATGATATTAAGCCATAGTTGATCAAGAAAGATCATTGGTATACCACGTACATACTAATCAATATGAGTAAATTCCTTGTAACCACTCTTGAAGTCCGCATTCGTTTTATGTAAGTGTTCAATGAATTTACTGTCCTTGGCAAGAATCTCCTTCATGTTACTTTCTAATTCATAATATGCTACGTCAGGGTCGCCTGATTTGGATTTTGGTGTAAGTGAGAGTATGGTAGATTCAGAATACATAATAATTATTCTAAGCGCCAATAATTTTGCATTCAGTGCCAATTCGAGTAACAGAAGGTTCATCATTTTGTTTTTACGATCCTCATCAGAATTCTCGGTATCTTCAAGCCAGTTTAGAGTAATTCTACAGCATTGTTTTAGATACTGCGTTATTATAGAATAAAATCGCGCGGTGCTGGATGCTATTGTATCTACTTCAAAATACTGAAACAGCAATGTCTTAAGAATTAGATCGTCGCTGTATTTCTTTAAAAGACTTGGAGGATAGCTCATGGTTTCAG
>DATIFZ010000055.1:0-9496 GCA_035454925.1 Nitrososphaeraceae archaeon | reverse complement strand
CCATATCGAGGAGAGATTAGCTGATCCTGTACTCTCATAAGCAGGGCGGCTTCTGCCCTGGCTTCCTCACTTTGGGGAACATGAAGATTCATCTCGTCTCCATCAAAATCTGCATTATAAGGTGGACATACAGCAGGATGTAACCTAAACGTTCTATATGGAAGTACTTTAACGTAATGAGCCATGATGGACATCCTGTGCAAGGACGGTTGTCTGTTAAAGATTACTGCATCTCCATCACGCAAGTGCCTCTCTACAATATAACCAGGACTTATTGAATCAGCAAGGATATTTCTTTCGGTAACGTAATCGAGTCGTATTTTTACGCCATCTGTTCTTATGATGTAATTTGCACCAGGATATTCATTAGGACCGTTAGTTATCATTTTCTTCAAGTCTTCGATGTTCCACTCACTAACAGTTTCAGGTATAGTTAACTTCCTTGCCACATCCACTGGAACTCCAACATCAGAAATGGTTAGATTGGGATCAGGTGATATTACTGTCCTGCTGGAAAAATCAACTCTCTTACCAGATAACGATCCTCTGAAGCGTCCTTCTTTTCCCTTTAATCTCTGTGTCAAGGTCTTCAATGGTCTGCCGGATCGATGATGAGCCTGAGGAATCCCAGAAACTTCATTGTCAAAGTATGTGGTTACATGATATTGAAGAAGGTCAACAAGGTCCTGTACTATAAGGGGCGGCGTTCCAGCCTCTTTGCTTTCCTTTAATCTTTGATTAACTCGGATGATATCAACCAATTTGTGTGTCAGGTCATCCTCCGATCTAATTCCAGTTTCCAAAATAATGGAAGGTCTAACAGTAACAGGAGGAACCGGTAAGACTTGCAATACAAACCATTCTGGTCTTGCCGTTTCTGGATCATAGCCTAACAAAGCCAAATCATCATTTGGAATATTCATGAGTCGTTCTCGGATAGTTATTGGAAGAAGTCTGTTTTCGCCAATTTCAGTTTTTTCTACAAATATAGTAGGTTTTGTAAAGACAAGGTCATACTGTTCCTTTTGACAGTGGGGACATATCTTTACTTTTTTTGCCTTTTCAATTATTTCTTCTTTGATATTCTCCAGAGTAATTACTGCATATGCTGCTTTGGTATCTCGGAGTTCCTTGAATTTTGCCAGATCCTCATTTGACAGTTTTATCCTACTGCAAGAACGGCAAGAAACAAGCAACAACTTGTGTATATCGTCGACGAAAGCAATGTGAAGTACTGCTTCAGCCAATTCAATGTGGCCAAAATGTCCAGGGCAATTGGCAGAAGTATTTCCACAAGTTCCACACTTCTGTCCGGGTTCAAGCGTACCCAATCTGTTATCCATGAGTCCACCTTGAACAGCCATACCATCTTCATCGTACGTCTCGGGAGCTGTGATTTCAACTACGCTGAACTTTCGAATCTCTACAGGAGATAATACACTAAATTTAATACTGCCTAAAATTTTTAGGGTATCTTCGACTTCCATAATTATTACACCTTCTCCTTTGGAATCAATCTTGGAGCTATGTTAAGGCTAATCATTTCCTGTAACAATAGTTTAAATGCGTAGGCAATTGCCACTGACGAAATTTTAGCTCTATCGCCACAGACCCTGCACACATACCTCCTTTGTTTTACATCGTAATAGGCAAGCAAACCGCAGCGCTCACAAATATTGACTTCTGCTTTATCAGATTCTTCTAATAGTCTGTCTTTTAGCATCATTGAAGCACCATACGCTATCAAACAGTCACGTTCCATTTCACCGAATCGAAGACCACCACCTCTGGCACGACCTTCCGTTGGTTGCTTTGTAAGCATTTGAACCTGTCCCCTAGCTCTGCTGTGAATTTTGTCGGCAACCATATGGTGAAGTTTTTGGTAGTATACTACGCCGACGTAAACTTCTGCATTGAATTTCCTGCCAGTACGTCCATCATACATGACTTCCTTTCCGGTTGACTTGAAGCCATATTTTTCCAATATTTCTTTAAGATCATTAACCTTTTCTCCGACAAAAGCCGAACCATCGACTACTTTGCCACGAAGGGCAGAAGCTTTACCTGCCAGTGATTCCATGAACTGACCTACAGTCATTCTTGATGGAAAAGCATGTGGGTTAATCATAACGTCTGGAACGACACCGTCTTCTGTGTATGGAAGGTCTTCCTGTGGGACCAGCATACCTATAACACCTTTTTGTCCGTGTCTTGAAGCAAATTTGTCGCCTATTTCTGGTATTCGCATGTCTCTAACTCTAATCTTGTACATTTTTCCTCCATCTACAGATTGGGTCATTACAACTGAATCTACAACTCCGTTCTCAGAAGGCCTGACACCTATTGATGTGTCCCTTCTGTACGGCCCTTTTACCTCAAACTCCTTATATTCTTCCATGAACCTTGGTGGAGAAGTACGGCCGATGAGTATGTCTCCTCCATTCACTATTGATTCATGCATAATAGCACCGTCATCTTCAAGCAATCGATAAGATTTTTCTCCGCGGTATCCTCTGATATTTGCATCAGATGATGGAATTTCAAACTTGTCTTTCATCCCTCCGGGATATTGTTTTGCTTCTGCCTCATACACTCTGTAAAAGAAAGTCCTACCAAGACCTCTATCAACGGATGACTTGTTGAAGACTACTGCGTCTTCGATGTTATATCCTTCAAATGGTAATACTGCGACGATACAATTTTGTCCGGTTGGACGGTCCTCTAGTCCGAGGAGGTTTATTGCTTTAGTTGTGACTACGGGTATTTGTGGATATAACATAAAGTGCTGTCTAACATACGTACTGGCGTTCATCAAGGGAGTTGAAAAACCCAGACTCTGTTTTGCCATTGCACTTTCATAAGTATTTCTTGGAGATTGATTGTGTTCAGGATATGGAATAATTGATGCTCCGACACCAAGTATTGATGGCGGATATATTTCAAGATGAGTGTGATTTTGCTCAAGACTTGCATAGTCCATTGCCACATAGCAATTTTCCTCTTCATTTGCATCTAACAGTTCTATCATGCCCATCCATAAGAGGTCTGACCACGATTTCATATTCCTCTTTATCAGGTCAAGAACATCCAGTGTTATGACTGGTGTGCCTTCTTTTACTATTGCAAGAGGCCTAAGTATCCTGCCTGAATTGCAGCTTACATAGAGGCGTTTGGTTGCATTTTCGTTATCGTTTGAATAGTAGTAAATTCCAACGTGCGCATGGATTTTTCCAGACCTCCTTAAACTTCTCAGTGTATCTGTAAGGTGTTGGCCATTGTCATAGTAACCTATCAGGCGCCCATCAACAAATATTCTGGTTCCACTTTTTCTTAAAGCGTCAGAAGCCTCTTCAACCGGATGAGCTCCCAATTCATACAGTTTTTCAATTATCTCTGAAACAGATACACTTACGGATATTATAGAAGATAATGCTATGTTTTTTACAAGGCCACAGTTTGAACCTTCAGGAGTTTCAGCTGGACATATCCTACCAAAGTGAGTAGAGTGAAGATCTCTGGCTTCAAAATTGGGTTGACTTCTGCTCAAAGGCGATTGGATTCTGCGAAGATGACTAATAGTTGAAATGTAATTTGTTCTGTCTAATAGCTGGGTAACACCAACTCTGCCTCTTCCCCAATTTCCGGTTGCAATGGCATTATTTAGCTTGTCTGATATTATTCCGGGTCTTACTGCTGCTGCAACTGCATTTATTCCTCTTTTTTGACCGGATCTTTCTAACTGATATTTCATATCCCTCACTAGATTTCTAAATGCTGTTCTGAAAAGATCTGCCAACATTTGACCTGCGAATTTTATGACTTTATTACCATAATGGTCTTTATCATCAGATGCTACAAGGCTAAGACGAAGCTCAACTAGTTTGCATGTTGCTTCTCCCAAAAAGAGAGCCTTTTCGTTCCTATTTTCAGGATTCTTTCCAAGGTGTGGTAGTAATCCCCAATCAAGTAAAGTTTCGGCTCGCTTTATCTGAAATTCTTCAAGCATACCTGGAGCAATTCTTTTGCTAATGTATACAATGGCGTCTCTGCTTGTTATAATTTCTCCTGCTTTTTCAAATGATGGTTCTAATTCATCCTGTATGATTGAATTCAGAGATACACCATCAGCGATATCTTTGTCTGATTCAAGCCCCAGAGCACGAATTAATGTAATAAGTGGAATATCAACAGGTGATCCTGGTATTTTAGCAACAATGGAGCCATCGGGTCTCATTATTAATTCTAATTTTGCACGATAGCCGACTATTGAAGAATAGACCTTGGCCTTGTAAACCAGGCTACCAGTCGTTTCCTCAGTATCTACAATTATCTTATTGTAAGACAAGTCTTCAAGCCCAATGATAACTCTCTCGGAACCATTAATCACAAAGTATCCTCCAGGATCTTTTGGATCTTCGCCAAGCTCAATAAGCTTGGTATCAGGCAGATTGTGTAGAATACAGGCATTTGACTTTACCATAACTGGAATATCTCCAATATGGATAAATCTTGACTCGAGGACTTTTTCATCTTCTACAATGCTGCATTCAAGCATAATTGGGGATCCGTAAGTTAAATTGCGAAGTCTAGCTTCGACGGGAGCAACGTGTGTTACTGAACCATCCAACTCCATGATTCTTGGTTGTTGTAACTTTATCTTGCCCAATCTAATCTTGTAAGGATATTCAGCTGTCTCAATTTCTATTTCACCTACTTCATCGATAATACTTTGTAAACCCCGTTCAATAAATTCACCATAGGAATTTAGATGCTGTCTTGCGACGCCTTCCTTTTGTAAAATATTGTGGATAATTGCCCACATATCAAGTGTATTTTGGGACAAGGCTCAATCCTCCACTACGTATCTATAATAAACACTTTCGCCGGCGGTAAATGACGTTCTAGTTATTTTAATAATATCTCCGGGTCTCACATCTAGATCCTCTAATCCCTTGTCGTTAATTAATATGTATGGGAGCTGGCTAGGTTTCGTATTATACTTTTTTAACACTTCCTCTGCTTCTTTCTTGGACAAAATCTCGTGTTTAGGCTGATATACATGATTTGTAATTTTAATATCCTTTTTCTCAGAAGACAAAATTGGAGAATCTTAATTCCAAATCTAATCTCCGTAATAAATACATTCTCAGTCATTTACAGCTTTTAAAGCGGTAAGAATCAATTCCATGTTAATTAATAGACATAACAGACCCCATTTCGAATAATATGACAGTTGATATGAACATTTAGTTATATTAGACAAGAGTGCCCCACAAAAAATAACCAAAGATGGACCTTGCATATGCAAAATAATGCATATGGCTGCACATTTATTCGACATCGCAAGAAGGTTCTATTGTGCAGTTTTTGTTTTAAGAGTCTTAGGAGGACTTTAGAGTGGCGAATTGCCGTTTTATCATATACCAAAAATCTCAAAAATTTCTAGTCAGTTACCATTACACTAGGAAATCTTCAACTAGTAATATTTTATTATCCTGGTTGACCTGTTAAATGCTATTAGGATTTTTAACGGGTTACATTTTAAAAGTAGTTACTTTTACAATTTCTGAAAAGTAGTTATTTTTGGCCATGTTGCTAAGTATGTTCTGATAATAAATACTGTCAAGCGCAACATAGCAGACATCTGTCCTTTGTGTTTTGTTGGCAGTGGGTTTGAATACAAAAACTGTTCCATTATCAGTAGACTAACTCTGTGTGGATACTACCGGAAGTAGAAAGAGTAGTACTCTCCACGTAATATTTTTGGCACAGTACAGGTTGAATTTATCTGATACAGTATAATTATTTAATACCACATATGTTTAACTCTTTGAAGAGTCTTCTATAGAGTAACGTTCTGGATAAGTCAAACATAAAATAATTTGGCAGAGAAGACACTGATTCGTTCTGTACATTTGACGCTTACTTGAGATTTCATAATTTTGGAAAATATATTCTATCTTCCTAGCTCTCTTTGGTTTTCTCAACTTCTATCTTGCACCTTGTTACAATACCTGCAATAACGCCAATAGCAGCCAGCCATGGTGCTAGAGTTATCATTGCGACAGCTCCAGCTGTACCCCAGGTGACAGGTATGGACAAGAGTAGATTACCTTTTTCATCCTTTATAACTATCCTCTTTACTCTCGCATCTTGGAATATCTCTTTGACTTTTCCGACAAGACTACTTGCCGATACGTCGTAAACATCTTTTCTAAGTCCTGCTTGGGTTCCGCAATTAGAACAGTATCGGGCATCTTGTGAAAGTTCTGTGCCGCAATCTATGCATTTTGCCATAGAGATCTTGATTATATCCTCACTCGATCTCTTTAAGTCTTTAGAAGTTCCAATTGGGTGTATAATAAAAAAATACTGGTCATCAACGAATTAAAATCTGCAAATAGACCCTGAATAATAAATTGTCAATTAGTTCCACCTCATAATATGAATAATTTGGTTTGCATACTGCACTTCCCAACTTATCCTATGAAAATTTGAAATATAGACGATACAATATTATCCATATCGTGGATAAAGTGGTTGATGACGTCAGGGACAATGACAACAATATTTCTAGTAATAATACGAAGCCGATTAATAATAGTAATAGTTCTGAAAAAAAACAAAGATCTCTTTTTAAATCGATAACAATAATGTTTGTTGCCATAGCTGCTGTGGTAATTGCAAGCAGTTTGATAGAACAATTTCTAGAGCAGCGTTATGCCCCGTTCTTGAAGATAGGCGTGGTTGCGGTTATTGGATATTTTGTAATAAACTCACTTGCAAATGTATTTTATAAGATTTCATATGATGCGTTGAAGAGCAGTGCAGAGATAATTCGAATTCTCATTAGAATTATTGGTGCAATTATCGTTATTTCCATCATTATTTCATATTTGAGTCAAGATCCTATAATTGCCACATCAATAGGAACTATTACTGCAATTGTAATAGGCTTTGCAAGTCAAAATGTTCTAGGAAATTTAATATCAGGCCTCTATTTGGCTATTACACGTCCTTTTAGAATAGGGGACAAAGTTACTGTTTTTGGTAATACTGGCATAATTTATGATATAGGACTGCTGTATAGTAGATTGAAAACAGAAGAAGGAGATATTATACTGGCACCAAATACTTCAATGATAACGACTACAATCATTATTCGAAATTCATAGCTATTTTCCAAAAAATGATCCAAAAGAATCCTTTAGAGCATCGAATGCATCATCTATTACCCCTGTAGTATTATGCATTATTCCAGTGTCGTTAGATAAGCCTCCTGTATTCGTATCGTTACTCGGTGTAACTGATCCGGTATTATTCCCAATCTGTGCCAAGACGGAATCATACGGAATCAAAAGTTGAAGGGCGATGTATATGGAGAATGTCAAGATAATGGATAACTTGATGTTCCACATACTAGATCAGATTGAAATGGATGATAATATAGTTTTCACACTCAGCTTACAGTAAGTGTTTACGGCGATATAGAACCCGCACCTTTTATGATAAATTTGAGATCAATGACCCCTAAAATTAATTACACTTTGGATGACTGTTAAAATAACAGGAATGATCCCTGCGGCATAAGTCACTTGCAATTTTATTTTTTTCTCCAATGGTTCCTCGGCAAGAAATAATTCTGTTTTGTTATCATGCAGAGTCGATAGATATCGTACTGGCTCTAGGGTGTCCCCTGATTCAAATGATTGTATTATTCTGTTGACGGTATCCATTTTTTCATTTGCTGGAAGTGTCGTAATTTTTGAGTAGATTTTTTTTATTTCATTTACTTCAAGTTTTATGTGGCGCTTTAGAAAAGAATTATACGAATCCAATCCCTTTATTAGATACTCCATCTTTTCTACCTCATCACTACTATTCTTAGCAATTGATAGACATCCCTTGGCAAAGTATAATCTAAACCTCTTCCTTGAAAGTGCAAATACCATTTTTAGCAATCCTGCCAATACCGTCAGAAAAAGAAATCCTCTAGCAGAGTAAAATACAATATTTTCCGTCAACATCGATACTATTTCCTCAGATACAAATTGTTCAAATAATGGTTTTAAGAGATCTATTGCTGTAACAAATATCAACAAAGGAATTGCAACGTACAGAATTTTTCTCACAAGTTCAAATTCTGAAACTGCAGATTCAAAGCCCCTCTTTATAAAATATTTTTCAATTGAAAAAGGTGCCGGATATGGTGGATAAATAAAAACCATTACTACAAAGACAATAATTTGGAAGGCAGAAAAGAGATTCACAGCTAACCTGGCATATTCTAGATTTTGTCCTATGGTCTCTATAGTAGAAATTGTTTTGAAGTACTCCAACACTACTTTATCCAAAATGTAATGAGAAATAATCAATGCTGACGGGAGAACGATTAATACTATAATTGTGAGCTGAAAGCCGGACAGCAGTGATATCCTCTTGTCCAGTCTATTGTACAGTCGAGTTAAATTATCATGTGTTGTTGTTCCCAATACCATTAATCAGTAAAATATTGCATCAAAGTTTAATAAATCAGTTTTGACAAACTTAAATAGAAGATATTTAGAATTGGCCTAGGAAGATCAAATTAAAAATTATTCTCCAAATTGACCTGTATCTATCCAACCTTGTTGAATAAGTGTCCACCAGTCTTCTGCCAAACCTTCTAGCACAAAGTCATAAGGCAAATATCCGTAACCTTTTTCACCCCACTCCACGCCCCACGAATTCCGAATTAGTAGCGCACCCTTAGTCTCTTTATCACAGATTTCATTTTTTATGGTCATCTTATCGTCATAGCCTACTGCCATTATTGCGTGTCCGCCTTCAACCTTTTCGCCCTCACAGGGATAAGGTATTTTACCAGTTGCAGAACTCTGCTGTATCGAATTGTAGACTGTAAAACCGAACATGCATGGAAAGCCCTTTGAGATATTATCTTTTATTGATTGTAGCAGAACATCCTTTGCGATACCGGTAGGATCAAGTCGAACGTATTTTATTGCTTGATAGTTCTTTGCAAAGGAATAACAAAATGCAGGAGGTTCTCTATCATATTTTTCTACATCATAGGGCCAGTATTCTTCAGGTGGCACCCCAAATAAAGTTAATGCACCCATGGCGCTCCTTAAAAATGCACCAGTATCTCCTTTGAAATTCAGCATTTTTCTTGTTACTTTATAAAGGAATAGTCTTGAGGCATCTATATGTTTTCCATAAGCTCGTCTTTCAAAATATTCCACAAGTCCAACACCTGCGTTTGCGGTACATGAACCCAATTGCCCCTGATCCTCTATCGGAGAACACCATTTTCTAAGATCTTGCTTTGAAGGTAAAGATGTTTTTAATACTTTTCCTTTTGTCGTATCACCAAGGTCGACCTTCTTAAACAAAGGGGCAATGTTTTTACTCTGCGGTGTGTAATCTCTAAAACTTGGATAATCTGGAAGCCATCCCATTCCCTTTTTGTTTACAGTATAACTCAAATTAACAGTGC
>DATIFZ010000054.1:0-4026 GCA_035454925.1 Nitrososphaeraceae archaeon | reverse complement strand
GCTTTTCTGGTTCTCTCCTCAATGCCTTGGGAAATTCCATAAAATTTCTAAAAATAGTTCGCTGACCTACCCAGATAATTTGCGGCTCAGGAATTTCCAATCTTGCCGAATCCTTCTTTGATGCATGAGCAAGATCCCCCTGAATTCTATTTAGGAGGGTTTCATACGATTTATCTACCTTGTGCATACTTATGCTTGTACGAAGGCTTTAATGTTCTTTGTCATCAATCATAGTATTTTTGACTTTAAACAATTGACCAGTCAATCTATTTTACAAATCATAGATGAAACAAGATCACTAGATTATGGCTTCTGCGAATTCTACCTGATGTAAAATATTTATTAATTTATGTAGGCAAGTCTCCAAGCCACTGGAAAAATGGTATGATTGGATCATCATATGGCAATATTGAAGAATTCTTGACATTAAAGCCGAGCATTACCATTCGCCCTTCTAATTGTTGTACTATATTTGGTGGTAGTACATTACCTCGAAGAGGATTAAACAGCTTGAAAAAATAATCTTGTTTATAGTAAGCAAGATGCCAGGCGTAACAATCTGAAAGGATTGTTGGATCCCTTGATATCCTTTTAGTTATGTCAAAATTCACCTTTTTTTCAGCATTCTTACTGTTAGAATCTATCAAAATTTGCATCGATCTTTTGTTGAAATTTTCTCTCAACAATTCTTGATTCATACTGATTGGATTGTTTGCAAAAATTCTAATTTGTCTTGCAATCCCTTCCATCGTTTTCCTCGCTATATCTTTAGCATGGGTAATTTCCAATTCACCATTGACCTTATGATCCTTACCAAAGATGTAAAAAGTCGCAATCAATTCGTCTTTTTGGGTGAATGGTAAGTTTACTTTTCCATTTATAAAATTCAAAACTCTATGTGGAAAATCGCTGGGTATAAAAACTCCCATATACGAATCAGAAATGATCAACTTTTTGTCTTTATCGTACCATATTCATGGGACTATTAAAAAGTAGCAAAAATAATTATTGGAAAAAATGAGGTAAGATTACCTAGTGTGCGTGTGGTGGTGGAGCACTACCCTTTGACAGTGCTTCATTGAAAGTACCAGAGGCCTTTTCATGGAATTCAAGTGAAGACTGATCTACTTTTACAGCTTGTGGCGGACAAACCGATACACAGGCCATACACCAGATGCAATCGTGTTCGCGGATTGCGTCTGCCTTGTCGGTATAATCTTTACGTTCTTCTTTGACCGTGCTACCTGTTCCCTTCCATGTTTGATTTTTTGCCTCTGAGGCAGGAACGTCATGTTCTGTTCTATACCACTGAAATACCTGTACTGGACATGCTTCGATGCACGCGCCATCGGCAACACATGAATCCCAGTCGACAGCTACCATCGTACCACTTACACCAAGAGGAACTATTTGTTCACCCCTTGCTGCATAAGCAGCTTTTACTTCTTCGTTTTCTGCAGCTTCAGCCGCTTTTCCTGGGCCCCACATGAAATGGAAATGTTCACCATCGTCAAGTTGTATCTTACCAGAAACCTGATGATTTTTTGGAAAGTCCGGATCTATGGGCATATTTATCGTTTTGATCTTTGTCTGAATATTATATAAACCATATGTGTATCAAGTAAGATCCAATACTCATGGGAAAGAAAAAAGGAAGAGTCCTATGCTTTGCTGTGGCTGTCCTTGGATAGGAGTCGAACAATTGTTTATGTCTTTAAGGCTTCTCCAAATTTACTGGCCATAAAGTCTATATCTTGTGTAGTTATTGACGGATGAACTGGCAGTGAGATAACGCTTTTTGAAGCCCATTCTGTATTCTCAAGTTTTCCGACTTGAAATTGAGAGTAAAATGGCGTTTGATGGACTGGCGGATCATAATAAATGGTTGCCCCTATGCCGCTGTCATTCAAAAATTTTCTAATTTTATCTCGATTATTGTTAACGGCGACAGTGTAAAGATACCAATTGTATTTTACTCTCTTATTTTCTTGTGGTAGAACTACATCATTGTTATTATTATGAGTGCCAATTTTCTCGGCTAATTGCTGTCCTAGTTTTTCTGCGTTAATAGTGCGCTTTTCTAGCATGGATCGTATTTTTGTCATTTGGGTTTTTGCGATAGCTGCAGAAATTTCTGGTAATCGCATATTGAATCCAATTATTCGCGTATCATATCCATTTACCATTCCATGGTTCCTTATCATCCTGAGAGTATCTGCAAACTCATCACTATCGGTTGTAATTGCGCCGCCTTCTCCTGAAGTCAACACTTTGGAAGCATACATGCTAAAACACCCCATCTGACCAAGTGTGCCCGTCTGGTTTCCATCATATGTCGATCCTAGAGATTGACAAGCGTCTTCGATTACGTTTATGGAATGTGTGTTTGCAATTTCTTTTATTTCATCCATCTTGGCGGGATGGCCGTAAAGGTGAACTGGAATTATTGCCCTTGTTTTTTTCGTAATCTTGTTTTCTAAGTCAAGAGGATCCATTGTATAAGTATCTTTTTCAATATCTACAAAGACAGGTTTGGCTCCTGTGCATGCTACGGAATTTGCCGTTGCAACAAATGTAAATGACGGAATCAAGATTTCGTCTGATTCTTTAATGCCTGCAGCAAGAATTGAAGCATGTAAAGCGGCAGTACCAGAATTCACTGCAATTGCGTGTTTGACATGTAAGAAATCTGCCAACAATCTTTCAAAATCCTGAACCCTCTTACCGCCAAAATTAGAAGATGATGTTAGAATTCCCTCATCAAGTACCTTGATAATTTCTTGCCTTTCTTCATCGTCAATCTGTGGTTTATTAATTGGTATCACGAATTATTCACTTAACTATTTACAAGCAGGGTACCGAAATAATAATGCTATTCATGACCAAAGCAACTTGAGCCACTCATTTATAGCATTTAAACAAATAAAAATAAGAAATATTCCAAGAAATTTAAGCAGATGTGGCAGAGTGGTCTTCTTAAATTTGTTAGGTTTAAGAACACAATAATGCGTCGGCCTTGAGTCAGGTCGATAGAAAGCCGATTCGCCTTCGGGCGAGCAGGAGTTCAAATCTCCTCATCTGCGGTTACGTTTGTAAGGATTGTAAGGTAAGGCAGTTTAAAGTAGGGTAAAGTAAGGTAAGGCAGAGATAGATAAGGAATTGCGACAGTCCATTCTTGATTTTATTGACAAGCAATTGAATAGAATTATAAAAAATTAAATCTAATCGAGCATATGGAAAGAAGACAGTTAATTAAGCTTGTTATCCCTTCTGCACTGGTCATCATTGTAAGCATTTTAACCATGAAGTTTTCTCCCTCTGAAACTTTGGTGCCATTACCTGCACCAGTATCGAATTTGAGTAATTTGACAAATTCCAATGGAGTGCAAATTATTGTGGAGGGGCTACAGGTTCCAAGGTCTATCGATATTTCAAAGGATGGACGAATTTTCGTTTCAGAAAAACGAGGAAGTATTAGAGTTGTTGAAAATGGAACGCTTTTAACAGAACCTGTAGGTGACATAAAGGCCGAAAATATAGGAGATGCTGGTTTACGAGGTCTCACATTACATCCAAATTTTACACAAAATCATTTGTTTTATGTTTATTATACATATTCAAACAGCACGGGCTTGTTCAATAAAGTCTTGATGCTTACGGAAAGCAACAACAAAATAATCGATTCAAAAACAATACTCGATGGAATTCCGGGTGATGAATATCGGGACGGTGGACGCATAAAGTTCGGTCCGGACGGCAAACTATACGTATCAACCGGGGATGCTTCAATTCCAGAACTATCGCAGAACTTGGATTCTCTGGCAGGAAAAATACTTCGTACTAACGAAGATGGAACTATCCCGCAAGACAATCCTTTTTCCAATTCACCTGTTTATGCATATGGTTTTAGGAATGTCCAAGGATTAGCATGGGCTCCGAATAGCGGAGCTCTGTATAGTTCAGACCAAGGTGGGGCTGGTAATGATGAAATAAATTTAATATCGCCGGGAAAAAATTATGGATGGC
>DATIFZ010000053.1:0-2693 GCA_035454925.1 Nitrososphaeraceae archaeon | reverse complement strand
GATTCCCAAGATCGGGTCTATATAGTAAATGGCGCATCAAATCCAAGAGTGAAAATTTTTGATACCAGTGGCCACTATCTGGGGAAAATTGGCTCATATTGTAAAATATCTACAGGTGAAGGTTGCGTGGACCCGGACGGCCTTGGACCGTTAGAACTAGGTGATGGTCAATTCCCTAAACCAGAACACGTTTCTATTGATTCGCTAGGTAACGTCTATGTAGTAGATAGAGGTAATGTCAAGATCAAGTATTTGTTCCTACAACGTACGAAAAAGGCAAATAGTTTGAAAATTGGTTAGTTCTTAGTAGTACCAATCCCCATATTTGCAGTTTTTGTTACTGAATCGATAAAAATCCTGATTTGGTTTAGGCACAAAATTATTACTATCTAAAATTAACTTTTGATATTTTAAACTCTTCCTATTCCAATGGACGTTTTGCGACATTAATGTTAAATATTCCTACTTTTCTAGTAACATTTTGAAATATGACTCTTTCGACACCAGAACTTTGGTTAGATATTTGTATCAAATGACTTAACTACTCAATTCGTTGAAATTATAAATGCCAAACATTTAGTAACAATCGGAATAATTATGTTACTTATCACCAAAATACTTAGTTTAGGTTACTTATTGATAGTAAAAGCTGATAGCGATAAGGATTTTTGTTATGATCAAGTTGGTGTTGGGCACATCTGTTTTGAAAAAGAAAAACGATGTGAAAAGGCACAAAAACATGACGAAATAGCAGAGCCCTTGTTATAATCAAGATCGAAGATAGATTACAATTAGTAACTATTGTTCATTTTAAAATGTTCAATTGCAATTGTCGGATCTGTAAACGTGAATTTTGATAAGCTAGGTAATCTCTGTAATACATCCTGAAAATGTTCCGTGATTTAGCATTCGTCCGAAGTGTCCCACTAGTCAGTGTCTCATACTATTTAGCAAGTAACCAGTTCTTACTTCTATTAAATATAAAAATATGGCTTATCTTATCTTACCATAAGCCTATTAGAATTGGATACTTGTATTAGAAATTTTGAATAAATTTTCCAATAAGTGATTCCGTCATCTACGTTAGGTCTAGATGATATGATCGGTGCCCTCTGTCCCACCGGATAGTCACCAATTACTTATTGTGCTACTTAATATTTCAGTTGACATGTACTCATCAGTAGTAACTTCAATTTGAGCGCACGTTGCAGGAGATAGATAAATACAAGTCAGAAGAAAATTGGATGACAGACACCGGTAAACTTAGGCAATTACTAAATTGCCAAGCGAAGTGAACTTAACTATTAATTAACAAGTACTTCCAGACTCAAAAATAATTCATTTTACTTTTATTTCTTTCATACCGCCCATGTATTTTCGCAATACGGCAGGAACTATTACACTCTGATTAGTTGTTTGATAATTCTCAAGAATTGCTACCATTGTTCGCTCAGTGGCAACAAGGGTACTGTTTAGTGTATGAACAAGATGTGTCTCTTCGTTGACTTTTCTTCTGTGGCGTATCATTAATCTTCTCGCTTGAAAATCGATACAATTAGAACATGAAGCTATTTCTCTATACTTGTCTTGCCCGGGCATCCATGCCTCGATATCATAAGTCTTTGAGGATACCTTCCCCGTATCTGCGCTACTTAACAATATGATCCTGAACGGAATTTCCAAATTTTGGTAAAACCTCTCTGTTATACTCAACATTCTTTCGTGTTCAGCGGTAGAATTTGCAGAATCTGTTACCACAAATTGTTCTACCTTTTCAAATTGATGGACTCTAAAAATCCCCTTCATGTCTTTTCCATGAGCTCCTGCTTCCTTTCTGAAACATGGACTGATACTGCCGTATCTGAGAGGAAGGTCTTTTGAATCCAAAATCTCATCCATGTGCATTGAAGCCATTGCGTGTTCTGATGTCCCTATCATGTACAGGTCTTCATTTTCAATTTTGTAGATTACGTCTTCAAAATCATCCAAAATAATGGAGCCTTTAATTGCATCGTTCTTCAGCATATAGGGGGGTTGAAATAATTGATATCCGTTTTCAACAAGAAAATCCAGAGCATAGTTTGTCAAAGCTTGATTCATCAGAACAAGCTCATTTTTCAGGAAATAAAATCTGGCTCCAGATATCTTCGCAGCTCTTTCCAAGTCAATCAATCCTAGGGAATTTGCCAAATTAACGTGGTCGCTTTTAACTTTGGATTTTGTGAAATC
Source organism: Nitrososphaeraceae archaeon (assembly GCA_035454925.1). Lineage (GTDB taxonomy): Archaea > Thermoproteota > Nitrososphaeria > Nitrososphaerales > Nitrososphaeraceae > TA-21. The sequence goes on along the minus strand of DATIFZ010000053.1, from coordinate 464 downwards.
GTTATATGTTCTAATAACGATGTTATCCTTCTCACTATCACCAATTGGCACTGACTCTTGTAATAAATTGGGGATAGAATAAATTAAATCTGAATATCTCTTTTCTACATTGTCCATTTTGTTTTCCAAACTGACCGTTTGCTCGCCAACCTTTTTCATTTCATCAAGCTCTCTATCAACACTTTCTTGATTTTTCTTCTTATTCGCGATACTTTGTGCTAGAGTGTTTTTTTGGTGTCTGAAATTCTGAGTTTCTATTATTAGTTCGCGTCTTTTTCTATCCAGGTCCAGTAATTCAGAAAAAGGGAAATCAACTTTTCTCTTCTGTAACATCTCTCGTAAGAGATTAGGATTATCCTTCACAATTTTGGGATCAATCATTGGCTGTCAATGTCCTTGATAGTGATATGTGCTCTAGGATCTCATCTATTGTATTAAGGAACGTTCCTGAACCATTTTTGCAA
>DATIFZ010000052.1:0-58365 GCA_035454925.1 Nitrososphaeraceae archaeon | reverse complement strand
ATTCAGTTTTACCGTTCCTTTCTTAAAGATCTACGAAACTGGGAGGTTGGCGATGTTCAAGAAACAACAGGCGAACTAAATCGCATTTACTCTCAAATTTCAGCTAATGTCGATAATTACACTATCAAAGGATTTTTTGGGATACAATTCAATATTTTACCATACTACAAACCAGATAAACAAGTTATACGGATACAAAAAGAACTCCTTGATCTTTCGACAGAGAATTCTACGTTATTAGAATCAGTAGCAGATATTGGTAACCAGACGATAAAACAAGAATTAAAGAACATGTCGCTTGATGATCTAGAATTTGAAGATTTGTTTGAAAGGTTACTTCAAAATCAAGAATTAGTTGGGAATCTGGAAGACAAAATCAAAAACATTGAAAGAAAATATCCACAGCTGGAAGGAGCTGAGAAAAAAAGAAATTCATTGATTTACGAATTGAATAACTTGATCATAAAGGTTTACCAGGCCTCCCCTATTTTGCTTGATTATAATCGGCTTATGCAGGGTGAAGAAGGTATAATAGTATACTTTGATATTGAACCAAAGGCTGATCTGAAAGGGAAAAACTCTAGCAAATTGGTAAATCTTGCCAGGATGAAAGCTCCCGCAATGGAAGAAATTTCTGAGCTTTTAAAGGAGATTAGCTCATCGTTGAGTAAAAAGAGTTCATGATCATAACAGCTTTATAGCAATAAAAACAAAATTCATAATATTGGACAAATAAGGTTATTTGGTTGAACGATCCTAGCAAGATGTACGTCAAAAACAAGATTCCTTCAGTAGAGGACATTTTTAGAGCACAAAAATTAATGGACAAGGCAGCAGTAAGAAAGACACCATTATCAAAATCAAATACATTTTCAACAATTGCAAGAACAAATATCTTCCTAAAATTCGAATCATTTCAGCGAACCGGCTCATTCAAGGTCAGGGGAGCATACACAAAAATCAATTCTCTAACAGACAAGCAGTACAAATCAGGAATAATCGCTGCTTCAGCCGGCAATCATGCCCAAGGTGTTGCATATGCTGCTCAGAGAAGAAATATCAAATGTAACATAGTAATGCCAAAAAATGCTTCTCCTGCAAAGGTTGCTGCCACTCGTTCATATGGTGCAAATGTGATTCTTTCTGGAGACACATATGACGAATCCTGGAAAACAGCTGATTCTTTGTCAAGGGAGTATGGATTTTCAATTATCCATGCATTCGACGATCCAATGGTCATATCAGGTCAAGGTACCATTGGTCTGGAGCTTATGGAAGACTTGAAGGATATTGACAAAATCTACTTACCGGTTGGCGGCGGCGGTCTTGCTTCGGGGGTATCTTTGGCAATAAAGGCTAGAAGACCTAATGTCAAGATTATTGGGGTTGAGTCCAAACAGTTTCCAGCTATGAAAAAATCAATTGAACATGGGAGTCTATGTGATATTAAAGGTGGATTTTCTATCGCTGATGGTATTTCTGTCAAATCTCCTGGAGAGCTTACTTTTGAAATATGTTCAAAATATTTGGACGATATCGTTACTATAGATGACGTTGCTATTGTAGAGACTATGTTTATGCTTATGGAAAGGGAAAAGGTTGTAGTTGAACCTGCCGGTGCAGCGAGTTTGGCATATATCCTTTCGAATAGTAAAGTAAGAAACAATCAAAACATTATTTCAATCCTTTCTGGTGGTAATATTGACATGTATCTTTTGGGACAAATTGTATCAAAGGGATTAATGCAGATGGGAAGGTTAGTTAAAATCTTTATTCAATTACCCGACAAACCAGGAGCCCTAAAAAATGTTGTGGATAAAATAGCGGAACTCAGTGTTAATATAGTTCAAGTCGAACATGATCGCCTGAGTTCCAACGTTGCCGCCGGCTCTGCCGGAGTTTATCTTAGCTTGGAGTTAGAAAATGAAAAACATTCAAGGAAACTTTTAGATTTTCTGAAGAAGGAAAAAATGGTTTTTAAGATTGTGCCCTAGCTGCAGTAGCAATATTCTCTGAATCCAGCTTTATCTGCGGTAGATCCGCCAATCTTGACCAGAACAAATTCATTCTTGGCCCTAGCATAAGAGTCATTCAAATTTCGCTGATTTTCACGCAAAACTTGATACTCGTCCATAGATAATTTCTTACGTAAACCAATTTCTTCTTCAAGATTCATGTCCTTTACTATTTCCCTGTAACCTGGTTGAATTACTCCACTAAATACCATTGCACTGCTGCCACTTCCATATGATGCAAATCCTATTCTATAACCTTCAATATCGTGATTTTTCTTGTACTCGTATTCTAGTAAACTTCTTAATCCCATGTACATAGACGCCGTATACAAATTACCTATGCTGTTAGAGGCTTCAAGCGAGCTTGACATTTTTTTCTCGTATACCTCGTTGTAAAAGGAAGTTTGCATGAATGCTTTTCTAAATTGCTCATCAGCCTTCATAAACTCTTTATCTGCTAAAATGGATTCTATAGTTCCTCGACTATCATTTAATATCGGTTCGTGAAATCCTATTTCTTTAATAACATGCTGCCATCGCGGAAGTGTTCTCCATTCATGTCTAAGTAAATATGCAAGTGCCTTTTCTCCCATTCTTCTATATGGTAAATGCACTGTAAACAAATCAATATAATCAGTTATGGATTCGCCATCCTTGAGATGAATCAATCCAGTTCTCATTGCCTTTTCCTTATAACTATCAAAGGCCTTTCTAACCTGGATTAAATATAGTAAATTGGAGTATAGTCCATTTACAAGTGGAGTTTCCTTTCCAAACGGTCTATAGAAATCATACTCATTCTTGATTATGGTTGAAGTGACTTTTGGATCTAGGGCAAGCAATCTTGGTCGCTCCTTAATTAAAAGCGCTACTGCTCCTGCTCCTTGTGTATATTCTCCAGCCGATCCTATGTCGTATTTGGCTATGTCGCTCACAACAACAATGGCGGCTTTGTCATTATTCTCTTCTGCTCTGATCCAATTAGTATTGTCATAAATTGCATAAGATCCACTGACACATGCAAATTTACATTCAATTCCTCCCGCGTGCTCAAATGAACCATCACCGTACACCTGTTCTAGCATACCTACAACAAACGAGTTTAATGCCTTTGATTCGTCAAGACTTGATTCTGTTGCTACATACAATCTACCAATGTCATCAGGATGTAAGTTATTCTTCTTCATCAGCTCAAGACATGCGTTAGAGGCCATGCACGCTGAATCCTGATTTGTATCTACAAGGGCCATTTTTTTTATGCCAATGCCATGTTCTAATTTTTGAGGATCAATTCCTCTAGCCTGAGCAAAATCTTTGTAGTCGATATACAATTTTGGAACGTATATAGCAAGGTCGTCAATGCCAGCTGGCATGTTAACACTTTTTCTCACTCTAGACATTTAAAGGTACTTGTTGATATTCGCGTCCGATTAAAAGAAAATCGTTAAAAAATTGGCATGTTTTTAAGAAAAATACATCATTTCTGTCAGCTAACTAATATGATTATTTCAAGTACTAATGGCCTTTTCAATCTACTTAAAAGACAACTTAAGACAAACAAGCACAGATTTTAAAAAATAATTCTAGTCCTGTGTACGGGGAGTACATTTCTGATCGCTGACTATCGCATTACCTAATGGAAGCGTATTGTTTCGTAGAAATTATCACGTTCATGCGCAAGGAAACCAATTTGTTTTATTGCTGCAACTATCTTGTCTGAAGTTAATTCAGTGGATCTAGCGCCGGTTGCACTTACTACTTCCTCACCGATTAAAGTGCCTCCAAAGTCATCAGCGCCATAGGTTAATGCAAGTTGAGCCATTCCAATACCATTTGTAAGCCATGAAGATTGGAGATGATCGATAAGTCCTGAAAACATTATTCTCGAAATTGCGATCATTTTTAGTAATTCTAAACCCCCGGAGGGATATTTTATAATCCCATCTGCTTGCATCTTCGTGTTATTTGGTTCAAAGCTCCATGGTATAAATGACATAAATCCATGAGTCTTTTCTTGCAAATCAGCGATCTTTATCAAATGTCTTGCGCGCTGTTCAATATCCTCTCCAGTACCGTACATCATCGTAGCCGAAGATTTTATACCCAAATCGTGGGCTTGTTCCATAATATTTAACCACTCATCACTTTTTATTTTCAGTGGGCTTATTCTTGACTTTACATCATCATCCAGAATTTCGGCCCCAGCACCTGGCAACGAGTCCAAACCTGCTTTTTGCAATCTAGACAGTACCTCTTTAGTGCTGCTCCTTTCGACCTTGGAAATTGTATCAATTTCAGAAGCTGAAAGTCCATGAATGGCGACATCAGGGCACTTTTCCTTAACTGTTCTGAACGCTTCTTCATAATACTCAATCCTTAGATCAGGGTTATGACCTCCTTGCATCAAAACCTGACTTATTCCGAAATGATCTCTTGCCGTAACAACCCTTTTTACAACATCTTCTACAGATAACGTATATCCTTCCGAATCACCCGGCGCTCTGTAAAACGCACAAAATTTGCAATAGGTTATGCATACATTAGTATAATTTAGAATGATGTTATTAACAAAAGTTGCAACTTTACCAAACAGTTTTTCTCTTAATATATTTCCAATTATGCCCAGGGCGTAAGGATTGTCTGATTTTAGCAAACGTATGCAGTCATTCAAATCCAATCTATTTCCGTGCAGCACTTGATCTAGAATATCACTAACATCAGATTTCTGAATCAATTCCTGTGCAAATAAGCTCATGAACTATATCTTTCATGACGATTGTCAAGGATATTTATTCTTTACAAACATTGTCAAAAAGCGAAGATTTTATAGTCGATGTAGGCACCATCTAAAACAATTTGTTACAGAGTATTTCAGGCAGTTCAAATGCCGTAGAAAAGGTCATCCATGGAGAAGAATTATCATTCAACGATGGCTTGGAACTACTCAATAATGAAAATGTCTTTGTCTTAGGCGCAGCTGCAAATTTGGTAAAAAAAAAACTAACTGGTAACGTCATAACTTTTGTTGCTTCATATTACCTGAATTACACTAATGTATGTGCGGCAAGTTGCCCGCTTTGTGCGTTTTATAGAAAAGGGGACGAATCAGATTCGTATACACTGACAATTGAACAGATACTCTCAAGAGCAAGAATTGCAATAAACGATATGAAGGCCACGGAGCTTCACATAGTCGGTGGTTTCCATCCAAAATTGGGACTTGATTATTATGAAAAAATGATAAGGGAAATTAAGAAAGAATTTCCATCAATAACAATAAAAGCTCTTACACCAGCGGAAATTCATTTCATTTCTCACATGACCAAGAATTCTGTAAAAGAAGTGCTCTCTAGATTAAAGGCTGCTGGATTAGATGCTCTACCTGGTGGAGGAGCAGAAATATTCAGTAAGGAGATAAGAGACACAATCGTACGGGGCAAGTGTTCTGGCGATGAATGGCTCAAGACAGCTGAAATCGCACATGAAATGGGAATAAGATCAAATTGTACCATGCTCTTTGGTCATGTCGAGGAACCCAAGCACATTATTGATCATCTAATTAAGGTTCGAGAATTACAAAGAAAAACAGGTGGGTTTATCACTTTTATCCCATTGAAGTTTAGCCTGGATAACACAGAACTAGAGCAAAAGGGATTAATTGACAAGGAAAGTTCATCACTATATGACTTGAAAGTAATTGCACTATCAAGGCTGATGCTCGCTACTGCTATGAAAAATATTTCTGTATATTGGGTTGCACTTGGAAAAAAATTAGCTCAAGTCGCACTATCATATGGAGGGAACGATCTAGTTGGTACTGCATATTCAGAAGAGATCTTCAAGGCGGCAGGCAAATCCACGGGAACATCGATACAAGAATTAGCATCTTTGATTAAAGACGCTAAATATGTTCCCTTACAAAGAGATACGTTTTTCAATATTTTATAGCATTTGCAATTGATTAAAAGTCGTTATCCAAATTTTTGGATTTTCTGACTCTTACTATCTACCAAGAGAATTTCATCATATGAAATAATATTATTACTCTTGGCTTTTTGAAGCAGTGTTAGGATGGAATTCTTACCCTCTTCTCCCATGCTGACAGTAAGATCGTTTACGTACATCTTGACAAACTTTTCAATTAATGATTTAGAATTACCCCTACCAAATCGCATAGCGTAATCTAATGCGTCATCCAAATGTTCAAGCCCATATTTTATTGAACTCCTGAATAATTCGTCAAAATCAATTATTTCACTAGTTGTCAGATTGCGATTACTAATAACATTGATTCCTAGAGGAACTGGCATGCCATTAGTTTGGTGATGCCACCATTGCCCGAGATCCAGTATTCTATGAAATTCATCTCCACATGAAATTTGTGCTTCATGAATAACTAGCCCTGCATCGATTGCTCCGGACAAAACGTACTTTGGAATTTCACTAAAAATCATTTCCACTCCATCAAATTTTCCAACAGCCAAATTAAGTAGTAGATTTGCTGATGTCATTTTCCCCGGAATCCCAATCTTGCATTTAGGCAAATCGCCCAATTCGATATTTTTTTTAGAAATTACCACTGGACCATAATTGATCCCGAAACTTCCTCCGCTACTTAGAATCACATAATTTTTAATGAAAGCATATGCGTGAGCCGAAATGGCCGTTATGTCCAATTCATGATCAATCGCACGCTTGTTTAACTTTTCAATGTCTTCAATGACATGTTCAATTTGAAAATAAGGCGAATCAACATTCCCGGACGCAATCCCATAAAACATAAAAGCGTCATCTGCATCAGGCGTATGTCCTAACGTAACATGTTTCATAGAAAATTGAATATTCCAACAGTATTTTTATTTTACAGTTTGAGTCTGAATTGCAGGCCATTTTCACGCAAATAAGGAATATGATACTCAAAACAATTGTAGTGTTATTTTCAAAAGTCTTCAATAACATTTGGATTCGATACGTCTCTTAGTAAAATTAAGGAAGATTTAATAATGCTGGATAGATTTTTTGTCGTTTATAAGATGCCAAAATTCAAGTCCACTCAGGATATCTTGAGAATTATAGGAAATAAGGATCAAATTCGTAATTTCGGTGTAATTGCTCATGTGGATCACGGAAAGACCACAATGAGCGACAGTTTATTGGCTGCTTCGGGAATTATTTCTCCGTCTGTTGCTGGTCAGGCTCTGGCTCTTGATTCAATGAAACTTGAACAAAATAGACAAATGACAATTAGAGGAGCCAATGTAACCCTGTATTATGAACTCGGGGGAAAAGAATATGTGATTAACATGATTGATACTCCTGGACATATCGATTTTACCGGAAGAGTCACGCGAGCACTTAGGGCAATAGATGGAGTAGTGGTAGTGTCTGACTCTGTTGAAGGGATAATGACTCAAACAGAAACTGTGACAAGACAAGCACTTGAAGAACGTGTAAGGCCAGTTCTTTATATAAATAAAATTGATAGACTTGTCAAGGAACTGAGATTAGATGCACCTGCGATGCAGAAATGGCTTTCAAATATTATTGCAGAATTTAATAAGCTAGTCGATATCTATGCTGAACCTGAACTAAAAGAGAAATGGAAAGTGAGCATTCAGGGAAACAGTGTAGCCTTTGGATCGGCAAAGGATAGATGGGGATTTAACTACAATATTGCTCAGAGAAATGGAGTTGGCTTTAAAGATGTTTATGACGCTTACAATTCCGACGATCAGACTTTGATAAAGGCCCTCTCTGAGAAGGCTCCCCTGCATGAAGCTGTCCTTGGAATGGTTGTACAACACCACCCTCCACCACATGTGGCACAGCGTTACAGAATACCAAAAATTTGGCCCGGTGATCTTGATTCTGATATTGGGAAATCACTCATATCATGCGACGACAAAGGACCAATTTTAATGATGGTCACTACAATTAATGTGGACCCTCAGGCTGGTAGGATAGCTACGGGTAGATTGTTTTCAGGGACGATAAAGGACGGTGACGAAGTTTATCTAATAGACGCTAAAAGAATGGGTAAAGTTCAATCAGTAAATATCTACATGGGTAACACTCGGGAAGTAGTAAACATGCTTCCTGCTGGAAATATACCTGCTCTGCTTGGTCTAGATCACGCAATTGCAGGAGAGACATTCTCATCAGTCAAAAATGTGCCTGCGTTTGAATCAATAAAATATGTTTCAGAACCAGTTGTTACAATAGCCATCGAACCAAAACATCCAAAAGATCTGCCAAAATTGGTTGAAGCGTTAAGAAGAATTACTGTTGAAGATCCAAATCTAATCGTAAAAATCAATGAAGAGACTGGTGAAACATTACTATCGGGCATGGGTGTATTACACCTTGAGATAGCTACATCCCTAATATTGGAAACAGGACTAGAAATAACGACCACTCAACCTCTTATTAATTATCGAGAGACAATACGTAATGCTGCTGGTCCTATCATGAGTAAATCTCCCAATAAGCACAATAAGATTTTTATGAGAGTTGAACCACTAGGGGATGAGATAATCGAATTAATAAAGAACGGCCAAATTCATGAGGATTTAGAAAGAAAACAGATGGCCAAAATACTTAGGGAAAAGGGATGGAGTGCAGATGAAGCAAAAAATGTTGCTGCAGTGGATATCAGTGGAAACATACTGGTAGACGAAACGAAGGGTGTACAGTTTATTCAGGAATCAATGGATTCTATCAGATCAGGTTTCGACGATGTGATACATTCTGGTCCCATAGCTCATGAAACAGTTCGAGGAGTAAAATTTGTATTGCACCATTTTGTCCCCCATGAAGATCCAGCTCATCGTGGCCTAGCACAATTAATGCCAGCCACAAGAAGGTCCATGTTAGGTTCAATGATTTTGGCAGATTCGGCATTGCTAGAACCTATTCTTGGTATGGAAATAAAGTGTCCACAAGAACAAATCGGAACGGTTGCGGGAATCCTATCTGGAAAACGTGGAAAACTATTGAACGTCGAACAAAAGGGCGTAATTAGCATAATACAAGGTGAAGTTCCAGCTTCTGAAACATTCGACTTGTCTGAGGTAATGCGTGGCGGTACGGCTGGAAAAGCTTTGTGGAATACATATTTCAAGACCTGGCAAATTGTACCTCAATCTATATTCAAATCACTTGTAAATGACATTAGGAAGAGAAAGGGTCTCAATCCAGAACCACCGACGGCTGATGAATTTGTTGATAAGGAATAAAACATTGCTCTTGTCGTATGACGGGAATTTATTCTCCCGTGATATGATAATTGCAATAATGTAACTTTTTTTATGTAAAATCCATGACTCAGCAGTGTAGAATTTATATGCAAGGATGCAATATAATATAATAATTACAAATAGGTGTGTGTGGGATGTTTAACAAGGAATCGTGCAGATCGTGTGGAAGTATATTGTCCCCTGTCTCAAAGTGTAAACTGTGCAAAGAGTATGTTTCATGGATTTGTAACTATTGCCAGCAAGTAGAGAATGTAAGTCACAGACATGAAAGGGCTCATGAATCACAAGGAGAGGCTTATTCGGGTATCAAAGATAGATTGGTAGCTGCGTAGATTGTGATTCTAGTAAAGTAGACTATATCGCTAGGTTTTAGTGAAATAATTAATACTATTTGCCTCCATTCTTTTTAGCCCCATCAAGATTTTTAGAATTAACAGGGCAGCTATCTCTTTCCACCTCCACGTAAATCTTGGATGATGTTTTTACATCGATTACAGATTTGACTCGATCTTCAATTGTATCTATTACTTGTTCTATTTGGTCCGTGGTTATGTTATCTACGAGACTTACTTCCATAGCAACCAGCACATCATTGGGTCCAAAATGCATAGTTCTAAGTGTGATGACCCTATTCACCTCAGGAATCTTTAGTACAGATTCTATGATTCTAACATGAGCTTTCTTAGACATTGCCTCTCCGATAAGAAGAGCTCGATTTTCTTTTGCGAGAAAGAAGGCAAATAACATTAAAACTGCACCTATTAATATTGAACCCAAGGCATCATAGATCATGTTGTTAGTAACGTCGGATAGATAGATGCCTATTGCAGCTATTGCTATACCAAGTAATGCTGCTGAATCTTCGACCATGACAGTCAAAATTGTGGGGTCTTTACTTTCTTGAAATTCTGTGAATAATTTGTGGACATTGACTTTTTCTCCTCTCGCTTCTATTGTGCCCTTAAATAAATTGAAAGCAATTCGGAGGGCGTTACCTTCAAAGACGGCAGAGATAAATAGTATTACATAACTGATATTGGTGTTCACAATTTGATGCACTGGATCAAAAATAGACGCAAATCCTTTTTCAAACGAGAGAATTCCTGAAATTCCGAATAAAAGGGTCGCGACAATGAATGACCAGAAAAATTGTTCTTTTCCATAACCAAATGGATGCCTTTCGGTAGGTACTCTTGAGCTTGTCTTAATTCCAATTAGCAGTAAAACTTGGTTAAAGGTGTCAGAGAATGAATGGTATGTTTCAGACCACATTGCACTACTGTTAGTCAATAATGCTGCGATCAGTTTTGCAATCGAGATTCCCAAATTGCCAAATAACGCGGCATATACGGCTCTCTTGGAACTTCCGACCAAAAGTTATTCTCCTTTTCCCATATAATAATTAAAGAAAGATTTAACGAGAAATTATCTCTTTCATAAAGAAATTTTGATCAAGTTTGGAAAATTCATTCAAATTTATGTCGTCTCCTTTGGACATTATTTGCTTAATCTTTTCACCAGCGGCTGGTTGAATCCACCATTTTTCACCAAACTTATTGATTAGATATCTTTCTAGTTCTGCAGCTCGTATCGAAGCAATCATGTAACTGGGTACATACATTATTGATTCCGGAAGGATATGATGTAGCATCCAATATTCTCCAGGCACTTCAAGGTCCATATACCTTTTGATTAGTTTTTCGTATAACCTGCTTGTTTCAAATATTGTAAGGTTTTTGCTCCAGAACTCTATTTTCATCAGGGAATTTGCAGCGTAAAAAACGATGAAGAATAGCTCCATGAATTTGTTTCTCAGTACTATCTCCGTTAACACCTTATCATTTGTGATTCCAATGTCCTTCAAATATAACGGATTTCTTGTCAACCTTTCAATTAGGATTGAGAATATTTCGGCCACCCCCATCGGAAATTTGTATTTTTCCCAATAGCTTAGTCTCCTATCAATCGAGGCGGCATGTATCGCGTGTCCCGTTTCATGGTAACAGCTTTGCAAATCAAAGTACGGACTCTCACTCTTGTATAATACCCTTATGTCATCAGGAATTTTTACAAAGAAGCAAATCGGTGATGGATATTTATTTGGTCGATCAGAGATATCAAATCTAATTCTTGAAAAATCAAACCCAATTGATTCTAGGGTTTTCCTAACTGTTCGTACAGGATTAGTTTTGGAAAAATATTTCTCAATATCTAGAAAAATTCTGTTTCGAAAAAAATAAAAATCATCATAGTATTCGGCATTTTTTCCGATTAATTCACTCGCATACCCCAGCTCATTTCTAAACGGCGTTTCTGCACGTTGTCCCAAGTCTTTAACCAACTCCTTGAGATCCGATAGGCCTATTTTTTCACTCAATAGATATCCGTCTAGTGGATTAATTGGTTTTTTTGAAGTCTCATTTACTTTGTCAGAAAAGTTAGAGTAAATTTCTCTGATTTTTCTAAATCGTAAATTGATGAATGGTGAAATATATTTTGTCTTTTTGACAAACTCATCGAACACAATTTTTCTCTTGTTGTGATCTTTTTCGCAACTATTGAATTGTCTCCAATTATTCCAGTTGACTTGTTTCCCATTGAATTTGAAATCTTTACTTCTTACCTTAGTTCCTCTCAATTCATGCAATTTTAATTCAAGAGACTTTGTTTTAGATTCAGAAATATTTTCGATCGAGGAAAGGAGCAATGTTTTAGGCTGAGAAAATGTCCTTACAAATATCTCTGAAATGAGTAACTTCATCTTGGCCAAATATTCTATATTTTTCTTATCATAATCATAACCGGCAAATTGTAGATATTGTTCATTGGTTTCGGCAGAATACAGAGTCTCATCTATTCCACACCATTCTTCTAGATTCAACAAGATAGCTCTAGGTAAAAAGATATTTTAAGTTGCTTAACTGACTGCCAGAAAAATCCTTTTCTCTATTGAGGTAGTATGATGGAAAAATACTCTATTAGTTGGTGTGAATTTGTTTAGAAAATATTACCAGCAGGTTATTCAAATATGACACTTTGATTTAACGAGTAGTGATTTGTCTAGATCCTATGACTAGCTTTACAAACCAGTGGAATAAGGAAGCCAAAAAAGATCCAACAGAAAGAATTAGAGAAAGCCTAAAGTCACAAAAACCTCTAAAACCTACCATGGAATCTGCAAAAAATAGACTGGGAATTCAAACTCAAAAACTAGATACACTCTTGGAAAAACTAAAATCAAAAGATAGAGCACTTTTTAATCAAATTGTTACACATTTACAAAATCATGATAGCCAACAGAGCAAGATGCTTTCAAATGAACTCTCGCAAGTTCGAAGAACGATAAAGACTATTTCCCAATTAAAAATGTCCCTTGAGCAAGTGCATATGAGACTAGAATCTACCATTGATATTGGAGATGCCCTTACTGCACTAAAACCGGCAGTTGGAACATTATCAAAAGTAAAAACTGGATTATCTGGACTTATGCCCAACGTCGACGTAGAATTGGGAGAAATTAATGATGTCTTTAGCGACATAATGGTAAATGCTAATAGCACTTCGGATATTGGCTTTGCACTAAATCCATCAGGCGGAGATGTGACCAATATACTTGCAGAAGCAAGCATGGTTGCGGAGCAAAGGGTCACAGACAATTTTCCAGATGTGCCCATGGGGACATACAATCGAAATGCTAGGTCCTCCGTCGGAGAACACACAGAATAACCCTTAGATTGTAGTCCAGCAATTGGCATGCATGTATCATAGAAAAACGCAATGAAAGTGACCAAAACAAAAGTGACTCTTGGTAAAGGGTCAATAATAATCTCAACATTTCAATCCAGACAAACGGCAAATAGGATAGCAAGAGCTATGATTTCAAAGAAGCTTTGTGCGTGTGTAAATATCATAAAAATAAATTCTTTTTACTATTGGAAACATAAAATCCAAAATGATGATGAGTATCTCTGTTTTTTTAAGACTGTATCGTCTGCTAAATTGAGTAAAGAAATAAAGAAAATCCATCCATATGATGTACCCGAAATTGTGGAACTACGGTTGGATAACGCTGATAAAGATTACCTGGGATGGTTAACTAATTCCATTTCTTAAGGTCCGACAGCTCCATCTTACCTTATTGCATATCTTAGAAGGCCAACAATACCTCCTAAAGATGAGACTCGCAATCCTATATCGGTGGATGCATCAACTCCATATATCTTTCCTCCAATAGCTTCTGTTGAATTCAATAAATCAATGAATTCATCCTCGTTGATCTTTTCTAAGATAGCGTTAGAATAGATTAGACTGTCTATTGACTTGTTTATAACAGCAGATTTAACTTCATTTACACCGATGGCATATTTATGATCACCTTTGTGGATGAGGTACATTAGATTGTCCAATAAGGATGAGACAATTCCGATTTTACTGGTCTTCAACAACTCTTTTAACGAGTCAGAACGCAGAGATACAAAAATACCATCTTCGCCTGCAACGTCCACCCCCTCTAAAATGGAAATCTTGTCATTGATTTCCTTGACAAGATAGTTAAAAAATCTCCTCTTGGTTTCTCCAGGTCCAAATAGGACTATCATTTGCTCCTGTGAGTGTAGGTTAGTAACACTCTTAATTCCTCTAAGAATTTCATCAAAAAAACTATCTATGTTTGCGTTTACGGTCCTAGAACCCTGAAATCTTTTACCACTTTGACCAGAGTAGATATTGGGTAGGATCTTTACATGAGTCCCAGTTACTAATCCTATGGCTGCTTCCTGGATATCAATTGAAATCAGGATATAGATAGTGTTACTACCAGAACTTCCTAAAATGTCAGTTTGAATTTTTTTCCACTGTTTCTTTTCTAATATAATCATATCGTCAACCTTGATCGATATAGAATGATGAACGCCTTTGGGAACTAACTGATTGTCGCTGTTCAGTATCGTTCCTCCAATTCTTATTCTATCTACTGTTCCATCAAACTTTATGTGATCAATCCTTAGTAATATTCTTATTTTTACTCGCTCGCCCTTATCGGGTCTGGAGAATTCAGACTTGTGTTTTATTGATCGAGTTGTATCTGTGATTATATTGTCATCTAATTCAATTATCCTTCTTAACGAAAAAAGGTCATCCAGATCTTCTGGAATAATTGCCTTGGATTTGTCAGAATGCTTCGAATCACGAACAATCATCTGTATTAACTTTCACATTGTTTAATTGTTATCTTGCGAATTAGACTCAGTACTTAATTTTGAGCTGTTATTTTGACCTTGTTGTTTTGAAGATTCAAGGTAACTATTTACCCATTCCTGAGTTATTACTCCTGATTCAACCAAATTTACTAAGGCATTGGGAGATGCCTCCCCTGTTACCTTTCCATTTTTCCTTCGGGTCTGTCTCCATTTAAGTTGGGTGTTTCCGGTCTTTGAGGAATAAATAATGCCTAGCACTTCCTTAGCATTTACAAACGTCATTTCACGAATTTTTTTTAGGGTTACCTTGTCAGCCGCTTCAATGTAAATTGCTCCGGGTCCCTCCTCACGCTCAGGAAATATTTCAAAGTCATGCATGTAACTTTCAGGAATAAAGGATCTACATGTACTTATAATGATAAACCTTCTAAAACTCTCAAGCGAGCAAGCGGCTTCTATTAGTACCAATGTGTTGATAGGATTAATTGCTATTGCTATTTATCAAGTTTCTGACATGTAAATTTCAGAAGGTGGAATTTGTTGATATATAAAATCCTTCAATGGTAAGTAAATATCGTTGTAGTCACAAGGGTATTGCGAAAATTAGGGAGGACAAACTCCTAACTCAAGATCTACTTCATTTTGACTTCAGTAGGGCTATTCCGTCATTGTTTGTCCTTTAGTATTATTTTTATCGACACTTAAAAATTAGATTGTAAATGGAGGCGCAAAAATACCTCTGTGAAACTTAATTTTTACTTTGAGGTTGCATCAGACCATAAATAGCTAAAATATTCTTTGGCAAATCGAGCAAGTCCTATATGATTGGCCCAAATTGCAATCGGTTCCACAGCGCCTCTTTCGTTTCTTCCATTTCCAAGGAGAATCATAACCTGATTTATGTCGCCTATCACACCTCCTCCAAACATATTGTTCTTTACTCTAACCTCCGCAACTCTTGAAATTGTGAGGATCGTCTCTTTACTTGTATTTTCAGAAACAAGCACTGCTATCTTCACTCCTTTCTCAGATAACGTTCTCAAGGTAGCCTGAATGATGCCAACAATATTTTCTGCCCCCTGGGGCAATGCAATGAGTAATTCCTTCTTACAATTTTGAATTATTTCTTGTACCTTATTTGCAATGTTAAATAGACCCATTACTACCCATATTTCAGGCCTCTCTTTAATCCCTGTTTTTTCATAAATTGGCATGAGTTCTCGAATTATTAACTCATTGTTAGAATCCATCTTCTTCTCAATCAATGTCCTTGTTGCTTCTGTTGCCGTCTGAGGTGAATTTGGAAAGAATTTCTGAGGTCTTGAGCTATTAGATTCAATCCAGCCTCTCTCTTCTAATGAATTTAAAACTTCGTATATCTTTGAATACGGGACGCTGGATTTTTTGCTTAGCTCTGAAGCTGGCATCGACCCATTCTCAAGCAATGAAATGTAGACTTTTATTTCATAACTCCCCAAACCTATCTCTTCCATCGCTTTCTTGGTCTTATCAGATAAACTCATAATAATGGTTGAACTGGATTACAGAAACATACTATATATTTTGATTGTAATGTGCCGTGCTCGTATAAGCAAACTATTCACCCTATTATTAGTTACATTATACTTATATAGGAAAAATAGAAAGTCGACATGAAACCTAGGTGAAATTAAATGGAATTAATACAAATATCTAACCGTACCGTAAATAAAGTTAATACCGACAAGAGAACCATACGATTTACTCAAAGCATTTGCCCAGATTGCAATATGATTCTTGACGCGGAAGTTTTTGAAAGAGAAGGTAAAGTCTTTATGACAAAAACTTGTCCGACACATGGAGAATGTGAGGAGCTTTACTTTGGTTCCTACAAGATGTATAATAAATTTAGCACATATTGGATGGATGGAAAAGGTGCACATGCTCCAAATGTAATGGTGGATAAGTGTGCATGCCCGACTAATTGTGGATTGTGTACAAATCATTTATCACACTCTGGACTTGCTAATATGATAGTTACAAATAGATGCGATCTTACATGCTGGTATTGTTTCTTTTATGTCAAAAAGGGCTTGGAAGGTGCTTATTTGTATGAGCCTACACATCAGCAAGTTCGAGCAATGATGAAAACGCTAAAAGCAGAAAAACCAATTGCTGGAAATTCAATCCAAATCACTGGCGGTGAACCAATGCTAAGGGATGATATCACTGATATCATTAGAATTATGAAAGAAGAGGGCGTGGACCATGTGCAAATGAATACAAACGGTATTAAATTGGCACTTTCGCCAGAAACCATGCGTCAAGTAAGAAATGCTGGTGTAAGCAATCTCTATTTGTCATTTGACGGAGTAACTCCAAGAACTAATCCAAAGAATCATTGGGAAGTTCCTTATGCCTTGGAATCTGCAAGAAAATGCGGAACCACTGTAGTGTTTGTTCCGACTGTAATAAAATCCATTAATGATCATGAGCTAGGTCCAATTATTCGATATGCCCAAAAACATCTTGACGTGGTTCACGCAGTAAATTTCCAACCAGTTTCATTAACCGGTAGAATGGGCAAAAAAGAGCGAGAAAAATATAGAATCACCATTCCAGACTGTATAGAAAGAATCCAAGAACAAACAAATGGTGAAGTATCAGTCGATGATTGGTTCCCTGTTCCATCATGTATGCCGTTGACAAATGTTATTGAGGCATTTAGCAAAAAGCCAAAATACGAACTTTCGATTCACTTTGCTTGTGGTGCTGGAACGTATGTATTTGAGGATACTCAAACCAAGAAGTTAATTCCACTTACGTCATTTGTTGATCTCAAAGGAGTCTTGGAATACTTTGAAGAAAAAGCTGACGAAATAAAATCAGGTGCAAATAGATACTGGTCAATGTTACAGGTAATCAGGAAACTCAATCAATTTATAGACAGAGACAAACAACCTCACGGATTGAATCTTGCAAAGATGTTCTCTAGCATATTACTGAAACGTAATTTTGACTCAGTAGGTTCATGGCATGTTCGTTCGCTCTTCTTGGGAATGATGCACTTCCAGGATAAATATAACGAAGACCTTGAGAGACTGCAGAGATGCGATATTCATTATTTGACTCCTGATTTGCGAATTATTCCATTCTGTGCATTTAACGTAATTCCAGAATGGTATAGGGATAGAATACAAAAGAAATTCAGCATTCCGGTCGAAGAATGGGAAAAAGCTCATGGACAGACACTTGAAGCAGGTTTGTATCGTGGTATTATGAGAAGGGGTAAACCCGAAGCCCAAATGGGATGTGCAATGTCAGAAATGCACAAAGCAGCTGCAGAATCTATGGAAAATGACGACCACAAGGCCGTTGAATTAAGAAACGGAATGGCCGGCGCCTAGAATTTTTGCTTCACACCCACTTTTACTTTTTACATTTTAATCTATAGTCAACCCTTACTTTCTGCGGGTTAGTTTTTTAGAATTCTATAATATTGAACGAGAATAGAAGAAGATTTAATTGAATGCAGTTTTCAATTTTCACAATGTCTAACATGAAATATATTCAACTTGAACCTCAAGGCGAAATTGTTCTGCTTAAAATAAACAGACCTGAAGCACTAAACGCAATGAATACCGAAGTGATTTCTGAGCTATCTCGAACAATTGATATTGTGGGCTCAGATGAAAGTATCAAAGTTGTAATTATAACAGGGGCAGGTGAAAAATCCTTCTGTGCCGGTGCAGATATCTCATACATGGTGAACATAGATCCCATATCTGCAGAAAAGTACGCCTCATCAGCGCAATCTGTATTGAATAAAATTGAACGCCTCAATAAACCAGTGATTGCAGCCGTAAACGGGTATGCATTGGGTGGCGGTTGTGAATTAGCTATGGTTTGCGATATTCGGATTGCCTCAAGTAATGCAAAACTAGGTCAACCTGAAGTAACTATCGGAATTCCGCCGGGTTGGGGAGGAACACAAAGGCTAATGAGGTTGGTTGGACCTGCTAAAGCAAAGGAATTAGTTTTTACAGGAAGAATGATGTCTGCTGATGAAGCCTTTCAACTGGGTTTGGTTAATACCGTGATTAGTCTGAATTCTGATGATAATCTGCCTCCAGAAGCACCAAAAGATAACACGGAGAAGGAAAAGGAACGGAATATTCAGATTGCAAAACTTCTCAATACAAAGCTTTTGAATGAATGCATTAATTTGGCCAAGCAAATTGCAAAGAATAGTTTTAACGCCGTGAAAGTCAGTAAAATGTTGATTAACAGGGGTATGGATGCAGATCTGGAAACAGGACTTCGATTAGAGATTTATGGATGGTCCTTGTGTTTTGCACATGAAGATAGACAAAAGATGATGTCTGAATTTCTAAACAAAAGCAAGAAGTAAAAATACAGGCTCTGGCATTTCTTTTAAATCAAGATTTCGAAATTACTCTGGCTGCACCACTTGGGCGACAAATGTGGGCTGTGCTTTGAATCTTAGCGCTGGCAAAACCCTGTTCCATTGATTGTCCAATTTTGCGTGCGTTCTTCTTAGTATTTGTGAATGCCATCATCGACGGTCCAGCACCGCTTATGGTTACTGCTAGAGCGCCTGAATTAATTGCATTTGATTTTACTTTATCATATCCTGGAATAAGGCTCTTCCTGGCAGGTTCTACAATTACATCGTTCATCCCATTCGATAAAAGTTTGGTATCCTGTTGAAAAAAACCACTAACTATGATACATGCATTTGACAAATTTCTCGTGTGATCTTCTATTGATATCCTGTTTGGTATCACGCTTCTCGCATGTTTTGTTTTCTTAACCGGAGTTATCAAGTTGGGAACGCAAACTACCATTACTAGATCTTTAGGTGTATCTATTCTGATAAATTCAAGAGAAGGGAATGTTCTTACAACCACAAATCCTCCAAATAGAGAAGCAACAACATTATCGTAATGCTTTACACCCGCACTACTTACTTCACCTTCTGCAGCGAAATCCAGTAATTCATTTTCGGTTAAATTGAATTGAAACAATTCGTTGAATGCTGTTACAGCTGCAGCACTGGATGCGGCACTGCTTCCCAATCCCAGACCTATTGGCACTCCCTTGGTGATCCTGATGTCAAGATCGTTTTTGATTTTCTTTTTTTGAGCGATTTTCATTACGGCGAGACTTGCAGTATTTTCTTCAACTATGGATGGAATGCTGGTATTATTGTCTAATGTGATTCTTATTTTTCCATTCGTAGTTGCTAACTTGTGGATAGATACGGTATCATAAAAAAGATCTAGTCCTAAACCAAATACATCAAAGCCTGGACCTAGATTGGCCGTTGAGGAAGGGGCCGTTGCCTTACAAAAATCAAAAGTTTCTTTCATTTACATCACTAGCCTCCTTTTTCTTCACCAAGATTAAGTACCCTCGAGAGTGCTGCAGTAAGATTTACCATACCACTCATTGTTAAACTTGAAACGAGAATCGGATTTTGCATTAGGTTATTTTTTGATAATGCGTGTAACAGATCTTTACTCAGCAATGAATATTCGCTATTCTTTTCACCTTGCAAAGAATCTTCTAGATATGATTTAGAGGACCATCTGATAATTTCCTGCAACTTGTCAATCACAAGGTCTCTTTTTGTCATTACGTCTATCTGGGATATGTTCAAACGCAATCTTACAGAGGTTGCTATCAAGGCTATTGAAATAAAATTTATTGGGCTGGAGGACGCTAAAATACCATCAAAAGTAAAAATGTTTATCTTGTTATCAGATTGAAAGTTTGAAACGAAATAAGGGCCACTAGCCCTGAATACGAATAACTCTATTTGACCAGGGGTATCAACAACCACGAAATCTGGATTCAAACCAAAAACCTCCTCCTGAATCTCATCAATTTTTGTAGCTATTAAATCGGCAGCCATAATTAGCGCGCCATTTGGTCCCAGATCGTGTTCAGACATTATCTTGGAGATATCGATGTAATTTCTCACATCAACATCAGGCTCATATGGCAATGAAAGCACACCTGGATCCAGATTCAAGGAGATAGGATAGAAATTATTATCTCTGTACCATTGGATTAGTCTTGATGTAAGAAGTGATTTTCCAGCTCCTGCCGTCCCGGTGACAAAAATTGATTCCAAGTATACTTGAAAAACAGAGGTGAATATATTAATTCTATTGATTATTATATGACTAGATACTATTTTGCATTGACCGGGATTGAAATGGAGAGTTATTGCGGTTGCAGTAAGCCTTATCCCATTTTTATTATTATTTACCTTTACCCCAGTTTCTCCCGCAGACGTGTTTTCTGTCGGACCAGTACCATTCTTGCTTTCAGTATCGGCTGTCATGATACGAATATTATTACAAGCATATAGGTTTAGGTATTTTATCAAACACTTCATAGGCCCTAATTATAGTACAACTCTCAAGACCATGAATGCAAGGATTGCCGGTGAATTTGTTACTCAGACAACTCCGTCATTTATTGGCGGTGAAATAGTAAGGATTGCATGGCTGATTAAAAATGGTGTATCCGCAGGAAAAGCTGCGTGGGTGGCCACGGCAGAAATAATTGCTGATGTTTTTGTAGGGAGCATCTTGGCATTTATTGCAGGCGCTGTTGCTATACTCAGTGGGGGTTCTTTTATTGGTATTTTGGTTATACTCGTAGCGATACCAACATTTAGTTTTTGGTTTATGGTAGTTGTGTTGTCTGCGAACAGAAATATCCAACTACCCAATTTTGCTATGAAATTGCTCAAGAGATTTTTGTCAAAAGAGAGATCAGAACGCCTGATAAATTCAACAAATGTTGCTTTGGCTGATTTGTGTAAAATGAGCAGAGAAAATTTTACGTCGTTCAATTCAGTGAAGGTTCTGTCAGTAGGAATGGCAATTACGTTCGTGGCATTTGTATTTCAAGGTATTTCATTTTTAATGCTTGCACAAGCAGTCGGTCAAAATGTTGGATTTTTTCAATCATTTATGGCCACATCCGCATCCACTGCTTTATCCACTCTCCCGATTACCATTGGAGGATCAGGTTTAGCAGAATTAGGCGTATGGGCGTACATTACGAATATTAGTTCCATTCCTAATTTAGCTGATGTATTGAATTCTTCTCAATTGTCAGTAATCATCGCATGGAGAATTGCCACCTATCATGTACCCCTAGTTATAATGTGGATAGCACTTATGAGGATTACAATTGGTAAAGATTCTATTGCAAATCAAATTAAATCTAAGAATTTAGATAATAGCTAGTAAGCAATTAAAAAATAATAGTGTAATAATAAAATGAGGACTTGCAATGAATAAATTAAAAGGGAAAACAGTCGTTATCACTGGTGCTTCTTCTGGTATAGGAAGATCAACAGTATTTGATTTTGTCAAACAACAAGTCAAGTCAATTGTACTTGTTTCCAGAAATAAAGACCATTTGTCACAAGTCTCGTCGGAAATTCATGGAAAATGCGAATCTATGGTCGTTGCATGCGACGTGTCGAATAAAACAGAGGTTCTAAAAATGGCAAAGGACGTACTGTCAGTTCATGATGTTGACATATTGGTTAACAATGCAGGAATTGGAATTCTAGGTGATGTAGCCAACCAGTCAATAGAGGATATGGAATCAGTTACCAAAACAAATTACTTTGGAATGATTTATTGCACTAAAGCATTTCTAGATACAATGCTAAGAAAAAAAAATGGACACATAGTAAATGTCGCATCACTGGCGGCAAGCTTCGGCATACCTGGGTTGGCGGCGTATTGTGGATCAAAATTTGCTATGTTGGGTTTTTCTGAATCGCTGAGACACGAATTGCATGGGACAGGGGTGCATGTTACTGTTGTAAGTCCTATTGGTGTTAAGACAAATTTTTTCCATCATCAATCTTTTGGAACTAAATTCAAAAGTGAGGAACGATTTTATCTCGATCCTAGTTCTGTATCTAAAGAAATTATAAGGGCTTGCACATCAAATAGATTAGAAATAGTTGTACCGTTCTACATGCGTGGCGGAGTATGGTTAAAACACACAATACCATACCTAGTAAATCCAATTGTGGGTACATCTTTCCGGAAAATATTGAACACTAAAAATTGAATTTCGCCACTCATTCATCCTCATCTTCACCAGAACTTGCTGATGCCTGGAAATCTGATTCTACATCCATAAGCTGAAGATCTTCTAATTCAAATCTGAATATAGCATTCATTTCAAGATTGTATTTTTCTTTTAACAACTCAACTAACTTGGCACTTAATTCACCCTTAAACATCTTTATTTTAAATTCATAAATGAATCCTTTTAGAAAGTCCGAAATTTTCAAATTAGTGGGAACATCCAAACCTTCTATTATTGTTCTCCCATCGGAAAGTGCTTCATATATTTGTAAATCAATTTTGTACACATCTTCGTAAACAGCCAAAATATAACCAGATCTTGTCAGGATTTCGGGTTTATCAAACTGCACAGCTTTAATTTCATCTTCTGCCCATTGCGGTAGCGTACCATCATCTCCGGCTGGGTCACTTTTTGCACCCTTATTTGAAACTTGAGTCTTTGACCTTGGCATGATTAATTTAATAGTGATGTACCCCAATTGCTTTCTAAAAAACTTTCTACGTAAAGATCGTTAGGTTGACAGCAAATAAAATTGATAAAAGCAGGTCGCTACAAATTGTTTTTTTATATAAATAATATTTTAAAGTAGTTTCAATGTTTCTTTTATCCTCATTTCTGCCCTGTATTATTGGTACATTGTAGAATCAAGCCATAGATATTATTTGATATGACAATATTATGATTAATCAAATCATTGAAGGCCAATCACATCATTAAGGCTAAAAACCTTTAAAGTCTTAGAAATCATAGACCATAAAGTTGACAATAAACAAAATTTATAGTCATCTAAACTCCATTCGCACAATGACTGTTGGAGAATTAATGGAACCGCCCTTAATCATATCCAAGGATGAGGCACTGTCAAAAATTATCAACACTCTGCTTGAAACTGAATCCTATGACATCTTTATTGATTTATCTGGAAAAATAGCAGCCTTGAATATTAGGGATATAATTGGAATCAAAGATATAAAAACTACCCGACCTTCATTAGTTGGCAAAATAATTCCCGCATTGAATAGGGGGACTCGAATCGGCGAAGCTGCAAGAATAATGAGTCATTACCGGATGAGAACTTTGCCTGTTGTTAGCAATGGTAACATTGAGGGACAACTTTCAGCTAGGCGGATTGTAGAACTAATCCGAAAGCAATTGACGGAGAAAAAACTGCGAATTGTCGCATCCAATGTCATGACCGGCGATCCCATAGTTATTGATTCTCACAAGACTGTGACAGCTGCCAAATCCATAATGAAAAGGAAAAGAATTGATCATTTACCAGTAGTTGATAACGGGCGTCTTGTTGGCATAATAACTTCATCTGACATTATGAATGTGATGTCACCTCCTGAAAGGATAGGTAAAAAATCAGTAGGTGTTGATAATACTGAAGATAACCTTTCGATTGAAATTTCTGGACTGGCAAACAATGAAGTAATAACCGCCGGAGTAGATGAAAGTGTCCAGGTAGTGTGCGATAAAATGTTGGGTTCACGGTCTACTTATTGCATAATTAAATTATGGGATGAAGTTCAAGGCATTATTACTTTTAGAGACATTGTTGCACTTTTGGGAGAAAGGATAGAGGAAGAGATTCCTATGTTTATAGTGGGACTACCCGATGAACCATTTGACGCGGAGTTAGCTAAATCGAAGTTTGCAAATATCACCAGATTTATGCGAAGAATTCATCCCGATATTGAACAGGCCCGTTGCCATATCAAATTGAGAAGCGTCTTGGGATCAAGGAAGAGATACGAAATAGATGTACACATAAGTTCTACTCATGGTAACATTTCCTATACCAATGTCGGCTGGGACTTGGCAAAGCTCTTTGATGAAATGACCAATGCTTTGAAAAAAAAGGTTTCCCAAAAACATAAAAGAACTCTATAGTATATTCGGTGCTGAAATAAGGAACAGTTATAGTTGTCAATGACTGTAGTAATCCTTAATCAACACGAAAAAATTCATCTTTCTGATACAACTTTGTGATACTCTATCATAGGATATGATGGTTGCAAACATAAGTAAGAATACAATACTTGACTTAATCGATGCTGGGTAATTTCCGTTACCCTTTTAGGCTAGGCACAACTCTTCATTTAGTGGGTACAGATATACATTAGCTGCCTCATCCCCAATTCTTGTTGAGTAAATTCTTATAGCATTTTGAATTTCTCCTCCGTCTATTCCTATTCCTTGTGCGCCAAGTATTGATCCAGGTTCATTTGATTCGCTACTGGGAATGAATTGATTTCCGGGGTATGGTTCTAGTGTAACTCTCTCTTCTCCCAGTATTCCTAAATCTCGCACTGAATTAGACATAACTCGTCCCCCGTCATTTAGAATTATGCTAATGTCAAATAGCTTTCGAACCTTGACCATAGCTGAATGCATATCAAATTCATTGCCAGTTGTGACATAATCAACTAGATCTGATTGAGGAACGAACTTTGAAAAATAATCATATCCTGAATCATTTGTTAAGAACATAACTCGGACTCCATTTTTGGGATCAAGAATTTTTATCTGGCTTTTCTGATAAAGATCGACTAACTTTAATCTACGAAATGTTTTGTCAGATCTTGCAATTACAATTTGATGAAATACTGAATTTTCGCCCATTTTAGTCCACAGCTTTACCAAATCCTCATAGATCCCTGGATGTGATTCTTTTATGGCATTTCCAAAAAATTTCCAATTCCAAATATGTTCTCTATTGACGATGAGGTTGTTGGCACTTATCATCATGGCGTTTGCGCCAAGCAATATTCGATGAGTTGATGCATAAACGCTGTCTCCCAATTTTTTGGTACCTCCTGTTAAACTTAAAACGCCACCACCTGGTTTTCCAGTAATCTTGTAAATGTAAGTGGCATTACCTGTTGGCTTGGCTCTTGCTGCAACGTAACTTGTAGCTTGATACGGTATTTTCATCATACCAACATACTCAGAAGAAGCACCGACGACAATTTCTGGTAAAATTTCGCCTAAATGATAAAGTCCAAGGTCCTTGGATGGTTTTAAGACTTTCAGACCCCTTTTCATAAAATGTCGATAAACATCTTCTGAAATTACTCCCTTTTCAAGTAATAATGTTAATTGTTCCTTGTATCTTGAAACTACAGATTCCACATCTCCATTATCGAAAGGGTGGATTATGTAGTTTTAAGGAACAACAGTTCAATTAAGAAAATTCATAAATCTCTTGCCTTTACCACTAGACAATTGACAAGAATTTCCAACCTCCTAAGCACCTTATTATTAATTATCATGGTAACCATCCCGTCATTTACTTCTTTAAATGCGACCGAACCGGTTGAAAAGGGCGCATATACTGATAACTTAAGATTCATTCAGTATCTGGACGGAAATACCGCATTACAAGAGATTAGAACTGGAAATCTTGATACATATTATTTCAGGATCCCGCTTGAAACAGTTGCATCAATTTCAAATGATACTAATTTAAAAATATATGAAAAAAATGCAGGTTCATTTGGCTTCTTGTTAAATCCTGCTCCTTCAAAGAATCCTGATATTCTAAATCCCTTCCAGTTCAAGGAAATTCGTTTTGCAATAAATTACCTGATTAATCGTGAATTTGTCGTTGATGAAATATTAAATGGCTATGGTAGCGTTGAAATTGACCCATTTGGAATCTCTTCTCCTGAATATGAGACAGTTATTCCAATTCTAGAATCCTATAATTTCAAGTATAATCCAAATCTTGCCAAAGAAATAATTGACAAAACATTGAATTCAAATGGTGCAACACAGTTAGAAGGAAAATGGACATACAAAGGAAATCCCATCACCATCAAGTTTATGATAAGGAGTGATGATCTGCTTAGAAAATCTATGGGGGAAATACTTGCAAATCAACTTGAAAATATTGGTTTTACTGTTGTAAGAGACTATGGCGATTTAAACAAAGCAAATCTCATTATTTATGGAAAAGATCCGCAAGAATTATCCTGGCAGATTTATACAGAAGCTTTCGGAGGAACATCAGCATTTGTTAGATACAATAGCGTTACAATGTCTCAGATGTATGCTCCATATTTTGGGAGTATGCCTGGATGGGCCAATCCATCATTTTGGAATTATCAAAATTCCTCTCTAGATAACATAACCCAAAGTATTGAATACTCTAATTTTACTTCGCAAGAGGAACGTAATGAATTAGTGCGACAAGCTGTGAGACTAGGAATACAAGAGTCTGTAAGAATTTTTGTCGCTCAAAATATAGATCCGTATGTGGCATCATCCTCAATTAAAGGACTAATAAATGACTTTGGCGCCGGTATTTCTACCAGCAAATCTTTGATAAATGCGAGGTCAGAGAAAAACGCAAATACCATAAACATTGGCGTCAAACAAATTTATCAAGGAGCATGGAATGGTGTAGGGGGTTGCGAGGATATGTACTGCAGAGATATTCTATCATTAGTTTCTGATCCAGCTACATCTCGAGATCCATATAATGGTGAAGTAATCCCTTTAAGAAATCAGTGGGTAAATATCACAACTCTGGGTCCTGAAAAGAGACTTGTAGTGGACAAAGATGCCATATCATGGAATCCCGCGAATCAAAAATGGCAAGAGATGGGAATGAATACTTCGAAGAGCAAAGTCACCCTTCATGCAGTCTACTCAAATTGGCAAAATGGTCAACCAATGACTAAAGCTGACTTGATTTATCCATTTTATTTTCTCTATGAATGGTCCTCCAAAGTTAATTCAGCCGATCTCTCATATGACCCAGAGTACGCTAGCCAAGCACAAGTAGCCTTGAAATATCTTCGGGGTATTAAATTTCTAAATGATACTGATGTTGTATCATTCGTAGATTATTGGCATTTTGACAATAAGGAAATCGCTGATTTTGCCTCAGTTTGGGCAAGCTCTCCTTGGGAAATTAATGCCGCAATAGAGAGATTG
Source organism: Nitrososphaeraceae archaeon (assembly GCA_035454925.1). GTDB lineage: Archaea > Thermoproteota > Nitrososphaeria > Nitrososphaerales > Nitrososphaeraceae > TA-21. The sequence continues at coordinate 30,816 of DATIFZ010000052.1, read as the reverse complement.
GTGAAAAACGGGGTGCTCGCTTATTCTAGATCCGAAGCTACAGTAAAGAATATTGAATGGCTATCATTGATAATCCCTAGTCATACTCAAGCCATAAGACAGGAATTGGAAAAAATGAAATCCGAACAATTCGTGCCTACTGCATTAAAGGATTTTGTTACCGTTAGTGATGCATTGAAAAGGTATGACGCAAGTATTAAATGGTTGACAGAACACAACAACGCAATAATTGGTAACGGGCCATATGAAATAACGAATTATAACCCTACAGGGAGAGTGATAACTCTTACGGCTTTCAGAGACAATTCGTATCCATTTGCTAAAGGATACTGGTCAGTTTATGAAACAGCAAAACTAGCGAAGTTTGAGCAAATTCAACATCCAAAAGTGGTTACTAGCGGATTGCCATTAAGTATCTCTGGTAATGTGACCGTTGGAGGTAACCATGAAAGTAATGCTTCATTAACATATTTTATTTCTGATAAGAATAACCGTGTAATAACTCAAGGAGATGCCAAATGGAAAGATGATAAAGGCAATTTCGTGATTACGGTTAATGGTACTACTACCAAGGCAATGTCATTAGGACCGAACCAATTTGAATTGTTTGTCAAGAGCAATTATGCTCTAAGACCTGATATCTATAGTGGTACTCTAATAGCTGTGCCAAATACCTCATTTGTAAAATAGGTTATTGATTAGCGTATAAGATCCCATTAACTTTGAAGTTTTTGGTAATGCCTATCAGAGAAATCTATTGATGATGCATTTATTAAGATATATTGACAAGATAATCAAGTAATAGCATTTGGGCCTAGGAAGAACCTTACTATTTCGTTCATTTAACATGTTTCTAGTTTTGTTCTCAATTCTTATTATTACGGTAATTTTACTTGGGCCAACTCTTGATAAATTGCTTGTTGACGCCATACGCAATCAAGTGATAGATGAAGTGATTCAAGGATCGCTTAAATTTCAAAATTCAGAAGAAAGATCATCTTACATAAATAGTCAAATTGAACTTAGGTCTAAAATATTTGGTTTGGATCAAGACTCATTCACTCTATCAAAATTAGTTCATAGGGTTGTAAGTGTAATGACTCTTGATTTGGGAAGCTCTCACTTTTTCAGTACCGATTTTGGATCAACTAGCGTACGAGATATTATATTTGAAAAGGTCCCCAAGACTCTCTTGTTATTTACAACAGCAAACATATGCGTTACTGTTATTGGTATTTTCCTAGGTACATATATAGCAGGTAAAGAAGGATCTTGGTGGGACAAATTGAATTCGATTTTTGCCATATTGAGTAACAGCTTTCCATCATGGTGGTTGGCAATGATTATGATCCTAGTTTTCGCCTTCACACTACACATATTTCCAGCAAGGGCCACTCCTATATCGTCGCCTTCTGATCCTAACTATATCATCGACCTGATATACCACATGACCCTTCCCCTAATCACGTTGATAGTTTTTTCGTTTGGGACTTGGGCGTATGTTGTGAGATATTTCCTAATAAACATCCTTAATGAGGATTTTATTTACGCAAAAAAAACCATGGGAATTTCTAGACGAAAAATTCTATACTCTCACGCACTTAGAAATGCTGGACCACCGATTGCGACTTCCGTAGGATTGGGATTATCGGGTTCTTTCGGAGGGGCTATCATATTGGAAGCGGTTTTTGATTGGCCCGGTATGGGTAAACTCTATTATGATTCAATAGCGCTGTTTGATACCCCAATTATTATTGGATTAACATTTGTCTCTACGGTAATTTTTTTGGTAACAATTTTCATAACCGATATTGCCTACACTCTATTGGATCCTCGGGTCAAAGGGGGATAATTTTTTGCATAAAAGATTATTATTGGGTCTATTAAGATCTCGCCGTGGTAAGATTGGAATATCTATTATAGCCTTTCTATTGTTATTAAGTGCACTTGCACCGTTAGTAATCCCAATAAAGTCGTATTTTATGTGGAATGTTCCGGACTATTGGATAAATAACCCAAAAACTTCGGCTCCATATTGGACTAATATTTTAGGACCCAAAGAATTTGAACATATATCCTTAGGTAGGAACGAAGCTAAAATTTCCTCAGAATCATTGGAAGGAATCAATGTAGTTAGCAATAACTTTAAGATTAATATGAAATCAGATAGCTTCCCTGACGACTTTATGTTTCTTTACTCAGTCAAGTACAGTGATGTTCCTCCAGTATTGCAAATTGACATTATAAGACCTGATAATAATACTTTTACTGTTTATTACTCCTCCTTACCGATGACAAATAAGGCAAACAGTTCTTTTTCAGACAGAATTTTTTCTACTAACAATGATGTAAAAGAAGCCTTAAATCAATACCAAAATCTCTTTAGTTTTCCCATATCTGGTTTTCAACCACAAATTTTACTATTTTCAGATTCCACCAAACCGACTGTTCTTAAGGGAGAGTACCAAATCTCATTAAAATTCTACTTGTTTGATAACTCTAGCAAAGTCGAGGACGCCGGTATAATTCTTGGCGGTAGAGTGTTTGGTATCATAGGAACAGATGACCTAAGAAGAGATCTCTTAGCAGGAATCATTTGGGGTACTCCAATAGCATTATTCATAGGTCTAACAGTTTCAGTATTCTCAATAGCAATCGGTCTAATTTATGGCGTAGTAGCAGGATACCGCGGAAGGAGAACAGATGAAGCAATGATGCGTGTCAATGATATTTTTTATGCACTACCCACTTTGCCTCTACTTATTCTATTAATGGTTACTTTTGGACGTAGTATTTTTCTCATAATCGGTTTTTTAATGATTTTTAGTTGGATGGGGACTGCAAAAGTAATTAGAAGTATTGCACTACAGATGCGCAATTTTCAGTACGTTGAAGCGGCCAAATTAATGGGGCAGTCAGATTTAAAAGTAATTTTTAAACACATTATTCCCCAGTTACTACCACTAACATTTGCAAGTGTAGCGATTTCAGTGCCAGGAGCCATACTTGCTGAAGCCGGATTGAGTTTTCTCGGTTTGGGGGACCCATCATTACCCACATGGGGTCAAATCCTTCGTGATGCAAACACTGCTGACGCAGCGTCAAGAGGTTTATGGTGGTGGATAATTCCTCCTGGACTCATGATTGCATTGACTGGTTTAGCATTTTTCTTGATAGGTAATACGCTTGACTCTATTGCAAATCCTCTAAGAAATAAGAAAAAGAAAGCTTAGTATGGTTTAATTGAATCTTGATTGCCTTGAATGTTTAGCAAGAACTATTCTTATAATTATTATCTTGAGAAATTACTAATTGATTTTGGTCGCTACAACAAGATCTACAAAATAAAAAAGATAACATCTTTCATTTACCCTCAATATCCAGGGGATATATGAGTCCCCATATTCTGTATTGTATCCCATGCTTTCTAACTCTTGTCTTATCCGGATTGAATCAAGTTTATCTTTTGAATTATTGTCCACAAAATCGTAAGGGTCAATTAGGACAAGCTTTCCTTGTTTTTTTATACAACCGTTTACAGAAGAAACCAATTTGTAGAAATCAATTCGATCAATAACATTTAGGGCAACAATACTCTGAAAAAAATGCGACTCAAAGGGGAGGTTTGTAGCATCGGCTACAATAAATTCAATATTGTAAATCTTTCTACTTTGCATTATTTTTCTGGCTTCTAATATAAACGAAAATGAGAGATCTATCCCAAATACATAAGATAGTTTTTTTGACAGCTCAAAGGTGCTTGAGCCAATGGAGCAACCTATATCCAACCCAATTCCATCTAAACTTAAGTTTTCATCTGTCAACATCTTGTAAATGTTATCAGGTTTTATTTCCTTCTTTAATAATGGCAACAATTTATCATCTAGAGGGAAATCTTGACGAAAGTGCAAATAAGATTCATACCATCTGCTGTTCTCTTCGTATCGATCACTCATTGTTGGACCATGGATTTTTAGTCCTTCCGATTTCAGATAGCTTTTAATTCCAGATGATTTGCATTTTACAATCCATTTACCAAAAGTGTTTATCCGTTGACTCGCGTATTTGCTAAAATTCTCTACTAATAATGGCACCCCTTCAAGTATGGGATATTGTGTATTACATAATTTGCATGAAAGAAATCCTTCTATGCATTCGTCTCCTACTTGCAAAATCGAATCTAGATCCAAATTTCCTTTTTTGCAAACTCTATTTACACAACGAAAATCTAAAGCAATTTTTTCTTTCATGAATTATTACTCCGCTACATGCAAATCAGAAATCTTTTCTCAACTAATGTTTCACTTTTGAGTGTTCAACTTTGATATTATCGAATACATTTTTTCATATGATGAGTTAATATTTTTCTTGTTACTATAATTTTTCCTTATTCTGCTAATTCTTTTTTCAAGATTACCTTTATCTTTGGTAATCAAGTTTAATAACTCTGTAGATTCTTCATTATATTTTTTCAAATAAGTAGGTAGTTCCTTGTTATCTGCAAGTAGCGAAGCTATCAATGATGAATTGTCAGTTAAAATACTTTCAAAGAGGAGTGTTTGAAGATAAAAAGTAGTTCCCGAGAATTTCTTTAGTAATGGAATATTTTCTTTGGATAATGTAGTTGCCAATAACAGATTTACGTAATATACCATTCCGAGAATTGTTGCCATTAATTTGTCATGATATTTTGAGTCTTTGATAACGAACACTTTTGATTCATTAAATATTGACTTTACTAATTTCTGCTCTTTTACTTCATTTTTAATTGGTATTAACAATATTTTTGTATTACAAATGTTCTTTGCTCCAGGACCAAACATTGGATGAATTGAAAGAGCAGTCAACGAATCTGGAATTTTTAATAAAGATTTAAAGATATCAGTTTTAACTGAAGTTATCTCTACTAAACAAGCTCCTTTTTTCATTATTTTGGCACATTTGTTTATGACCGAAATTGTTGTCTTGATTGGTACGCAAATAATTACGATGTCCGCATTTTTAACACATTGCTCCAATGTTTTGCATGCAGTTACTCTATGACCTTTAATCTTCAAATCTAAATCAACATCTAAAGAGAACTTTCGTTTATCATAGAGTGATACGTTGTAGTTATTCTTTCTTGAAAAATAGTTGCAGAACCATAGCCCCATTTTACCTGCACCTACTATTGCAACAGATTTATCCATTTTATCGCAAATCCGTAATTTTTCTTATTATTTTTAGTCCGTCATTTAGAGACTTAATTGGTTGACATGCTGAGATTCTTATGAAATTCGAATATGCTTCCCCGAAACCAGCCCCAGGAGCTACTGCAACCCCTTGATTCAGTAGTTCAAAAATTGTCTTATTCACATCAACATTTTTGTTAAACCTGACAAAATAGTACATACCCCCATCTGGATTAATGTAATCACAAGGAAGATTTTCCAGTTGCTTTCCTATGAAATCTAAACGTTTTTTCATCAAAATCTTATTCTTGGTAACATCAGTATTCAATGCTGCTACGGCGGCATATTGCATAGGTTCAGCTACACTTGTTATTGCAATGGCTTGAATTTTGGAAATTTTATCTATTATATCCTTAGCGCTTATGGCATATCCAACCCTAAATCCAGTCATGGCATGACTTTTTGAGAATGAAGATACCATTATGCTTTTGTCATATTCAAAATCTAGGATACTCTTGTAGGGAACATAGGAGTACATGGAGTACACCTCATCGCTGAGAACATATACGTCATTTTTGCCAGCTAAGGCAAGTACAGCATCTATTTGCTGTCGACGAACTATTTTGCCTGTTGGATTATTTGGAGAGTTTAAAACTATCATCTTGGTATTTGGAGTTACCATCTGTTCTAATTGACCCAGATCTAAATCCCAATTTTGATGAACGTTAGTCTTGACTGCTTTGACCTTTACACCAATAAAATTTGCACAATCTCTATAAGCAGGCCATGCAGGTTCAGTAACAATTACTTCGTCCCCTACTGAAAGTGTAGATACCATTGCACTAAAAACTGCAAACCTTGCTCCCGGAGTAACTATTACGTTCTCTTCCTTTACTGATTTTTTCTTTGCTATCGACTTTCTTAGTATTGGAAGTCCAGTGGTCTGGGTATAGTGAACATGTTTTTTTTCAAAAGTCTTTGATAATTCATTCTTCACGCTTACAGGAGGCAAATAATCAGGCTCTCCGACTTCTAAATGAATTATTTTTTTTCCTTCTGATTCTAGTTGCTTTGCCTTTAAAAACATGACCATATGATCTATCTTTGGCTCATTGCTTGAGTGTTTTGACTTTTGAATTCTTATTGATTCCAAAAATAATAAATTTAATAATCTGCCAATAAACTCTGTTTTCAAGCCTACTTGTGTTCCCAAATCGTTTACATACCTTGCTATATCCTGTTCAACAGTAATATCCTCTATTTTCATCATTAGATTACTTTTGATACTTCCAATCTCGCCTGCTATGCTCATTCTTTTTTGTACAAGTTTTATTATATCTGCTGTTACAAGTCTCATGTCCTCACGAAGTTTTTCCAGTTGATGTTCTTTTTTACCACTCATTATTTTCGATCACTTAATACAGGTGGAATGAGCCTCCATCTAAGCGCGTGGTCAGCCAAAACGAGCGAAACTAATGATTCAACCACGGGTATCGCTCGGGGAACAACACAGGGATCATGTCTTCCAGGAACAATAATGTCACATTCTGAATTTGTAATTAAATCCACTGTTTTTTGTTTTTTTGCAATGGATGAAGCCGGTTTAAATCCTATCCTGATTACTAGGGGCATTCCATTAGTTAATCCACCTAAAATTCCGCCAGAATTGTTAGTCTTGGTTATTATCCTATTATCGTCAGATAGCACATATTCATCATTATTCTCAGAACCTTTTAGCATTGCTCCTGAAAATCCTGAACCAAATTCTATCGCCTTTACTGATGGAATGCTGAATAGTGCTTTGCTGAGATCTGATTCCATTGAGGAGAAAATCGGCTCTCCCAAACCAACCGGCAATCCTGTGGATATAGATTCAACAATCCCTCCTAGAGAATCTCCATTTTTCTTTGCATCAAGAATAATGTTTTTCATTTTTTGTGCAATTTCAGGAATGGGACATCTAACATCATTTGAATACCTATTTTGTTTCGCCTGCTCATATGGCGGAGAATTGCAATTAATTTTACCTATCTGAGTAGTATAGGCAATCGTTTCTATTCCCAGTGAGTACTTTAAGAGCTTTTGCGCTATCGCTCCACCCATCACCATTGTTGCTGTTAATCTTCCAGAAAATCTACCACTTCCTCTATAGTCAGCATAACCACCATATTTTATGAATGCCGGATAGTCTGCATGCCCTGGCCGGGGACTATTTTTTATTACATCATATGGTCTAGAGTCTTGATCTTTATTCCATATTATTGCGCAAATAGGAGCCGAAGTTGTATAACCATTAAAGATACCCGATAATATCTCTACTTTGTCTTCTTCTTTTCTCTGGGTTGTTATTATTGATTGTCCCGGCTTTCTCTTATCTAATTCACTCTGCAAGTCTGATTCAGATAGTGGTAGTCCAGAAGGGCAGCCATCGAGAACCATCCCAATACATTTTCCATGACTTTCTCCAAAACTGGTTAAAGTGAGTTGCTCGCCCAAAGTATTACCAGTCATTTTATAGATATTGAATCCACTCGTGTATCATATATATTGTCTTTATATTATTTTGTCACATTAGTTAAAAAACTCTTCAGAGAGAGTAAACTAAGATCAGAACTAACTGAATTTTGCTCCAAGCGTTTTCATGTCTTGTATATATGAGGGGTAAGAGACATCGACTGACTCGACACCTTCTACAACAGATTTTTCTGTCATCATTGCTGCTATTGTGAAACTCATAAAGAGCCTGTGATCGTTGTGTGAATCAAGTCGAGCGCTCTTGAGTTTTTTCGGTGAGTTTATCCTTATTTCATCAGTCAAGACTTGAGTTTTAGCTCCGAGTTTTCTTAGTTCTGACGCAATTATTCTCAATCTATCTGTTTCCTTGTAACGTGTGTGCGAAACTCCATATATCCTTACGGGATTCCTTGATTTCAAAGATAAAATGGCCACAACAGGAAGCAAATCCGGAGTATCTGATAAGTCAAATTCACCTCCATCAAGATCTTCGGCTCCATGAACCTTTACGGTACCATTTTTCTTGTCGATGACAATTTTTGAGCCTATATTCTTTAAGATTTCAAGAATTTTTGAATCACCTTGTGGTAACGAAAAATCTAGGTTACTAATTTTTATGTTGTTCCCAACGAGTGCGCCAGCGGCTAGCAACAATGCAGCTGTAGAAAAATCTCCCGGAATAGTAAATGTAGTAGCAACATATCTATTGTTAAAGATGTGATAGTTTTTATAATCTTTGGAGTATTTTATTTTGCCTCCAAATTTAGACATGACATTAATTGTCGATTCTATATATGATTTTGATACCTGTTTTCCGGTCACTCTCAAGGATATTTCTGATTTAGCACAAACTCCGGAAATAAGAATTGCTGAAATAAATTGGCTTGACATAGATCCATCAATAGTAACATCTTTTCCTTTGATTCCTCCACCTTGCACAATTATAGGCGCTCTATCATTTTTTCGAGTAGAGAAGCAATTAATGCCAAGCTGCCTAAGAGCCAACAATAATGGCTGCATAGGCCGCTTTCTAATGCTCTCGTCTCCCGTGATCACAACATAACCGTCGTCGAGCAAAGCCGAGATCGGCGTAACAAAACGCATAGTTGTTCCAGAATTCTCTACATTGATAATATTGTTAGGAATTTCTAAAGTATTTTTTCCAGAAATAATTAGTTCATGATCTGCTATACTTATTTTTACTCCAAATGCTCGACATGCATCGATTGATGCAATCGTGTCTCTTGAAATAAGCGGATTAATAATATGAGATCTTCCATCAGCTAAAGAAGAAATGAATACTGCTCTGTGAGTATAGCTCTTACTGGGAGGGCACTTAACGGAACCATTTAATAAAGACTTGGATACAATTATGCTACCCAATCTCTCTCACAATAGATGCCTTCTGATTGTTTGAATTCGAAACAATGACCCGGCCATCAAAATCAGATAATATTGATCTTATTTTTCGCACCTTATCTACATGTACTATCGCTGCAATCGCAGGACCGTTCCCCGATATGCTGGCTGCAAGGGCGCCGTTCTCTAAACAACTTCTCGTAATGTTGTAACTATTTGATAGTAAGCATGAAGTTAAAACCCCATTTAACGTCATGGCCTTCCAATATTGCCCCGAGTTAGCCAGGTGAAACGCCTCTAAATAAATATCTGAAAGTACCTTAAGTCTACTAATATCTCCTCTTTTTTTATTATTAGGCAGATAAATAACTGCGCATATATCCGTCGGTGAATTTTCTCTTTTACATATTTTTCGCTTATAGTTATCTGTAGTAACAAAGCCACCATAATAACAGGCGGTGGAATCGTCATATGCCCCGGTAATTGTCGTTTTGGCATAAAAAGATGCATTTATGGCAGTATTCAGAATATATTCATCATCCACGTCCTTATTCAAAAGTGATTTACAGGCAAGAGCAACAGCGTTTGATACTGCACTTGAACTCTTCAAACCCATACCTGACGGTATCTCGGAATTTATTTTAATTGATAATTGATTATTGTTTAGATATTTTGATGGGATAATATCATAAATTATTTTTTTTATCATGGCACTACCTCCTCCCTTTTGAAAGATTATTCCGGATCCTTTCTTTGACTGTATTTCAACTTTCGCTGTAAGGGAAATCCCCATTGCAGAGCCAAACCCTGTTGCAATTGCATTTACAATAGACACAGCGCCATGAACAATTGAAGTTACCTTTGCAGTCATGCAGGCTCACCAAATTTTCCAAATAGCACTTTCTTCATAGGTTCAGTTGGTGGATCACGTTGAAACCATATCTTGAATGACGCAACTGCCTGTTCTAGTAACATTTCGTAACCATAAACCACTTTGGCACCTGCCGTCCTTGCATTTTCTAACAAGTTTGTATTAATAGGCTTATACACAATGTCATATACAATTGCATCCTTTCTTATGCTGCTGGACTTTATCAAACTCTGTTCATCCTTCATACCAAGTAGAGTTGTATTTATTATAAGATTGGATTTTGAAGCAATATTCTGAATATTCTCTGAGGAAACAATAGATGCCTTTAATCCCAATTTTTCTAACATGTTTGCCAATTCTTTAGATCGATCAGTATTCCTATTGAAAATATTGACGTTTGCGATCCCGCTTTCACCTGCCAATGCAACTGCTACCGCTCTGGCTGCCCCTCCTGCTCCCAAGATAGTTACTTCAAAACCACTAAAATCGATCCCTCGATGATGTAACGGATTAATAAAGCCCAATACATCCGTGTTATAAGCACAAAATTTCCCGCCTTCATTGTTAATGGTATTTGCCGCTCCTACCATCTCTACAGTCTTATCATACTGGTCAACATATTCTAAAACCTTAACCTTATGCGGCATGGTCACATTGAATCCACCAATATTTATGGCACGTAGGGAATCAAGAGAATTTTTTAATTGTCCCTCTTGTACCCTGAAGGCGAAGTAACTGCAATTTAGCCCAAGAGAACTAAAGGCAGCATTATGAATTGCAGGGGATAATGAATGGTCTATAGGATCACCAATTATACAATACGTTCTAAATTCAAGGCTCATTTATTTTTCAGTTTGTTTCCAACCCTGTCGTATATTTTTTTCATTAGGTCAATATCAAGTTGGCCTGGAGCCATGGGATTATCCAGAGAAGCATAAGTAAAGGGTGCACCTCCGTATAACGTACACAATAATCTGGATAATACACCGAGATTTCCCATGGCAAACGCAATTAAATTTGTATCACTAATATTGTCGTATAGTGTAAGAAAATTCAAATTATCATTAATAGATCTTGCCGTAGTCACCAATTTGACATAATTGCTATACTTACTCATATCTGTAAATTTTTCCAAAAGCGAAGTTGCTTCTGGAGTTTTTCTAAAATCATGAGATGATACAAGTATTGGGACTTTATTATATTTCAAGAATCTTCTGAACTCGCTATCTTTTTTTAGAATTGAGAATTCTATGTCTAGTAACATTGGCTTGGCTCTAGCCATTTTCTTTAGTAGCGACACTTGTTCTGTGTGAGTTCCATTAAAAAATCCTCCCTCTTTCTTAGATCTTAGTGTAAAAATTGCTCTATTTCTTACTTCACTGCAAATCACCAAAGCTTTGTCAATATCTTTGTATATCATATGATCAAATCTGATTTCAACATAATTCGCTCCTTTCTTGGTGGCCTTTGAAAATAAAGCTGTTAACTTGTCTACAGCATCTGCTGATAATGTCACACAAACATTGAACTTAATTCTAGACAAATTCATCAGTCTCTCGGGGCTAATAATTAAGTAGGTTTGCGCTGTTCAATTCCGCACCAATTCCGTATCCTAATAGGGCTATACCCGTTCCTAAACCAGACATTTCTATTCCACCCTTGACCCAATTTTTCTTTGCCAGCTTGGCCTTTTTGGCACCTATTAGAAAAGAAGAAGTGATACTAAGTGCAATAGCTATCCATAACGAATATTGAATAGGAACAAAACCAGTTTTAGATAACAAATATGGCAATATAGGTAAAACTCCGCCTATTATAAAAGAAACAAACATGATAAGAGCTCCTTTGATGGGGTTTCCGACAATATCCAAGTTTAATCCTAATTCTTCAGTTAACATTGTCTTGAGCCAAACTTCCTTATTTGAAGTAATTTTATCTGAAACTTTCTTCACCAAATCTTCGTCAAATTCTTTTGCGCGATAAATTTCTTCAATTTCCGATCGTTCTTTTTCAGGATATACTTCAATCTCAAATTCCTCTCTTTTTATTTCAGATTCTAAAATTTCTCTTTGAGATTTTACGGCCAGATAATTTTGTACTGCCATTGCCTTTGCACCTGTGAACATCCCTACAAGAGATGCCAATATTATAAAGTCAGCCGAGCTGTTTGCCCCTCCGACGCCAGCAACAATACCAAGTGAAGTGTTTATTCCATCACCAAATCCAAATACAAAGTCTCTGATATGATTGGATTCTTTTATGTGCGGTTCAACATGTCCAGGGTTGTTCAACATGGACTATTCAATGGTTGGGTAATTTAACAATAACATAAAGAAGCAAATTCGTTGTTACAAATAACCACATTTTTGTATCGTGGGCTCAAATAATCCTAGTAGAGTGTATCCCGCGGGCAGGATTTACTCCAGAAAAGCATGAAAACTAATCTGTTTGAGCCTGCGACTCTTCGGTCGCTGCAAATGTTAGCCTGATAGGCTGTTTCACGAGTTTAGCAATTAATGCCGACTACTACAGCCGAAAGCTCTACCAGGCTGAGCTACCGCGGGACATTTTTGGTAATGAATTCTCGTTATATAAAATAATTGAATGTTATAACACGAATAGGCCAGGAATTTATCTATATATTGCCGACAAGTGCCCATAATGGTCAAATCCATTATCCCTGTCTAACAAATATTGTCAAAATGATTATTTATGTGAAAAAGCATATTCGTCATATTGAAAGATTACGATCATCAGATAATCTGGTTAGATTATTTTAACAAGAATTTATCGCGTAAAAAGGGTCGAAAAGTAAGTAAAAGCGATTCTGTATACGATCCTACAATGCAGGAGCTTATAGCCGCATCAAAAAGTCTGGAATTGGACTTCTCGGAAGAAGATACTAATAATCAAGCTAGGTACCCAAGAAGAGCTTTTGTAAAATCAGGATACATTATGATTTCAAAAAAAGAGAAGAAATCGGCGATAATTAATCAAATTGCAAAAATGATGATTGAGACAAGACAACAGAAGCACTGAATGATCTTGCATTTTCAGAATTGCATATTCACCAAATCTTCTAACTGCAATCCCAATCGCCAGTGATAGAATTTATTTATCTTGAAACTAACTTTTATTGACAGATTAAAATGATAATGAGTGTGTGTTAGGTTTTATCACACATTGGAAAAAATAGGTGAAATTCTCCACTTGGCTAAGAGTGGGAGGTTGATAGTCAAGGTTGATGAACAAATTAATCATAAATTGATCGGTCAGTTGCTTACAGATGATAAAGGTACTAAAATTGGAAAAATTATTGAATTAATAGGATCTGTCAAATCACCTTACGCGTCTGTAATCCCCACAGTTGATTCAAAGTATTCTGTTGGTGGAAAAGTATTCACATCGGATGTCCACAATCAACAATTTAAATCATCAAGAAAAAGGGGCAGATTGAAAAGGAGGAGAAGGATATGACGTCTGTTGAATATTGTTCTCAGTGTCCCGAGTGTCAATCGAAAATTATTCTTGATTATGGCAAGGGTGAATATGTGTGCAATAAATGTGGTTGCGTTGTTATGGAGCAGGTAGACTATTATGGTCCAGAAAATAACTCCACTGATTTTGAAGAAAGAAATAAAAGCACTAGAGCTAGTGGCTCGACTAGTTTATCACTCCATGATTTCGGTTTAAGGACCGAAATAGGAAATACCTTGAGAGACTATAGCGGGCGAGCTATAGATTACCAAAATGTTGAACTCATGAATAGATCTAGAAGATGGCACAGTAGATTGAGAGTTAATTCCTCAAAAGAAAGAAGATTATCGAATGTACTCTCAAAGATTAACGAGGTGTGCTCTGTTCTCTGTCTTAGAAAAACAATCAATGAGACCTCATCTATGATTTACCGCAATTTTGAAAATAATAGTAAGGCCAAGGGAAAGTCTATCACATGTATCGCATCAGCCACTATCTATTTGGCTTGCAAAAGATGCGGTGTCGTTAGATCTATAGAAGAAATTGTTCACGCCGCAGGGATATCAGAATTTGACAAGTCTAGCGTAAAATTGGCTTCAAGATATTACAGATCTATGGTTATGGAAATGAACAAGATTGATGAAATGAAAATCAAAGAAAATTCTCATTCAATAACGAGCAATTCAGAAAACTCACATTCGGAGTCGGAGGGTAATTTGAAGGCAATGTCATCTTCCTTCTCAATGTCACCCACGGTTCCCTCGTCCTTTGCGATAGACAACTATATTTCGAAACTTGCTAATATCGCAAAAATAGATACAAAAATTGAGAGACTGGCATTGGAAATTGCTCAAAAAACAAACAATAATTTCTTTTCCGATGGAAAAGCACCCAATGGATTGGCCGCCGCATACATCTACCTAGCATCTGTACTTTTGGGAGTAAACCTGCTTCAGATTGACGTATCCAATTTTGCTGGGGTTACTGAAGTTACTATTAGAAATAGATGCAAAGATATTCTAAATAATTTCAAACTAGTCGTTAATGCAAAACCAGCAAGCTGCTAAATTCAAAAAACATAGAATTAAACTTTCACTTTAATTTTATGTTCCTTTGTTTTTTGTACATTTGGATTAATTCAGATTCATCTGTTATATCTTGTGATCTCTTGTCAAGCCGTATTTTCTTGGTAAATTTCGGAAATCTTAATGACAATCCAAAACCTTTTCTAATAGAATCCATGCCCGCATCGTATTCGGGACTTAATGTTATTTCTGAGGCAATTACTTCTATTACTATTGTGGGCGTGAACCAAGTATCCATCTCAAGTTTCGAGTGGACATGCGGATGTCTCTTAGGTATTACGTGTTTCCCCAATTCCGTAAATAATTCTTCCAAGACTTCATCTGTAAAACCACTCCCTACCTTACACACACTTTTGAAAACGTTCTCTTTCTTATCGTATATTGCAAGCAATAGAGCACCATATTTACCTACCCGTCTACCTTTACCATATGCTCCTCCAACTACAACCAGATCCAAACTATCAACTAATTCACTTCTATATTCTCTTTTAATTTTTATCCAGGCGAAGCCTCTTGCTCCTGCTCTATAAGGACTGGTAATCTGTTTTACCACCAAACCTTCACAGCCATGTTCTATAGATTTAGCCATAAATTTTTCAAGCTCCTCCGTATTAGTTACGATCTTTTGAGGTATGAGAGTTATTTTCCGATCTACTGATTTAGTAATGACGTCTTTCAATAGGTTCCTCCGATCTTCATAGGGAAGATTGGTTTTATCCTTGGATGTAGCCCAGAGAATATCGAATACATTAATTGAAACTGGATATTCTTCCACGTTCTTGGCTATGTCGTATTTCCGTCGCCTGTGCATTAGCTCTTGAAAAGGAAGGTACTCTTCAGTATACTTATTTATTGCAACCACTTCAGCCTCAATTATAAAGTTTCTCAAGTCAATAGTTTTAGAGGCCTCGGCTACATCGGGATAATAGTGACTTATGTTTTCCAGGCTCCTTGAAAATATTTGAACTTTCTTATCATTTCTATGAATTTGTACTCTTTCGCCATCGAGTTTGAATTCAACAGCTCCTCTTCCAGAGACCTTTTCCAGGGCCTCTTGTGCAGTTTGAACTCTTTCTGCAAGCATTGGTCTTATTGGTATAAATAATTCTATCTTGATTGCAGTAACAGCTTTTATTCCATCCTTTGCCAGTATCTTTGAAACTCTTCCCAAATCACTTGAGACATTGTAGGCATTTTCTAAAATTTTCCTATTTTTTTTGTCAGATGTGTAAGCTAGAGCCAAGGCATCCATAATGGTAATATCGGCTATTCCGAGTCTTAAGGTTCCAAGGGCGAATCTAATAATATACTTACATTCTTTAGGAGAGGCATCATTGAAAAGACTTGTAAACAATCTCAGTTTTATTTCCTGTGAGCCTTTGCCAGTAATTTTAGATATTTTATCGAAAATTAGATAGATCCGCTCTATAGTAACCTTCTCATCAAAAAGTGTAGTCTGAACTTTATTCTTCATTATTTCTTCTGCAACGCTTCCCAGATCACCTATTTTATTGTATTTTTGATATATCTTGTCTACTGAAATATTTGATATTTGTGAAATCATGCGAATAATCATTTTTTCCGCTATACCCATTTCAACCCCTTCGTAATCTGGTCTGATTTTCCCCTGGATAAGATAGATTATTTTATCGATGAGATCGGATGAATTATTTTTAAAAAGTGTAACTAGATGGTCAGTAAGTTCTAGTCTACTTGTTGTCTGTTCCATTGCTTCCAAAATTTCAACGATACTGGAAAAATCCAATATTATTCGTTATTGGAGCATGTTTTAAAATATTTTATATCGCATTAATTTCAAAATTCGTGATGATTTGACGGAAGATACCCCTATGACATGAAAACTGATTATCCCTATTCCATAGAATTATAAATTGGGCCGCTAATGGTGTTACTATGGGAGGAGCCAAGAAAAAATCACTAGGGAGTCAGGAAAAGACATCCAAGGACTCTCCATCTGATGAGAAAGGAAAGAAGGGAGAAAAGAAGGGTCCAATTAAAAAGCAAAAATCTTCAATAGTCATAGAAGAACCTCAAGGTTTAAAGACTATAAAAAGTATGAAACCAATTACATCCCATGCTCTGGCAAGGTCAATGGGCGTAAAGATTTCTATAGCAAATTCATTTCTACGTACTCTTGAATCTAAGGGGATTGTAAGACCAATTGGCGGATATAGTGGACAGAGGATTTATGAACTTGGGCCCACGGAAGCCGTATCACAATAAACATTAGTTTCTGGTTGCTACGCAAGACCAGATTATGGGAACTTTAGTTATCAGGCAGAAATAGATAATTCCTTATTCTTCTGTTTGAATATTGAATAGAACTTATTCTAGGAGTATACATATTTAACCTAGCTCATGAGATTTTCAGATAAATTTCATTACCTGATAGAAGGCATTGTTTCTTGTTCATAAACGAAAGATCTTGAGCCTTCTTCCAGTTTCCAATTATAATCTTATTAAAATTGAACATTGTCAAAAAATACCGCATGTATATGAAATGGTATCAATTACATTCCATCCCAAATTTCACTCCTGCATTCAAAAAATGTCACACTGTTTGATACAATCAATCTACTATTATCCGGTTGGTGAACTCATTTGCAATATTGGTTGTCATAGTCCTAATGACCTCTTTTTCTTCTTTAAAGTTAGCAAGACACCACATAGCTTTGACCAGTGCAGTTTCTGAAGTTGCATTAAATAAAGGAATTACCCCTATATTCAAAAGGTCCCTTCCAGTATCATAAACCGTAAGTGAAGTTCTACCCCAAATACATTGAGATGTCATGAATACAAAGATCCCTCTCTTAACGGCATTTTTAATTTGAGAAAAACATTCTTTGCTTATATGACCTAAACCAGTTCCTTCAATAATTATGGCTTTGTGTCTACTTTCAATGCAATAATCAATCATGCTGCAGTCAAAACCAGGATGGAATTTTAATAAGGAGACCTTGTTTTCAAATTTAGGTTTAACAATCATATTTTCAATATTTTTGTGCCTTTCTTGAAATTTTAAATCTGCATATTGTCTTGAAATTTCAATTTGACCATTATGGACTAATGCGAAGGGTAGCACGTCAATCGAACAAAAGGCGTCCCGCCTACTTGTGTGATTTTTTCTAACTCTGGTGCCTATATGACAGGCAATTACATCATCTGATACTGTATAATGCATAGCAACAAAAACTCCCGAAAATTTAGATTTAGTTGCAAAAGTGCAAGCACCAATTAAATTTGAAGATGCATCAGATGAGGGCCTGTCTGATGATCTTTGAGCCCCTACCAATACTACTGGAACCGGTAAGTTTTGAAGCGCAAAGCTCAGTGCAGCAGATGTGTAGTGCATGGTGTCTGTCCCATGAGATACAATAACTCCATCATATTTTCCTGATGATATCTTGTCAGCTACCTTTGTCACAATAACAGACCAATGTTCAGGTTTGATATTCTCACTATATTCGCTCAAAACAACCTCTGGATCTATATTTGCTGTCCTCTCCAGTTCAGGAATTGAATCGTTTAATTCTTTTGCAGTGAGAGCCGCCATTACTCCACCAGTCCTATAATCAATTTTACTAGAAATAGTTCCTCCAGTACTTAACAAGGATAGATGAGGTAATAATGTCTTTGAAAAATTTTGAGCAGGATCTTGGCCAGAAATAAATCCACCAAATGTATGGTCATTGTCATTATCCATGGTTGTCTCCAATTTTTCAGTTATTTTTTTTATATTCTTAATTTTCCCTACATTGACACCAATATTGTATCCATTTTTTAATTTCAGAACCAAATGATTTTTATCTGCATATTCATACCTTGGAATCAAAATACCAAGATGCGTTGCATCGTGGGTTTCTATGATTACCGAGTCACCAAATTTCACACCTGATGTCTTGAATAGTTCGGTCAATTTACTATAATTATCATCAACGGTCAATATTCGTGCTATTTTGTATTAAATTCATATTATTAATAAATTGTCCTGTTCTTGAATGTACGGTAATTAATGCGGTAATTTCGCTGTTAATAAATGACATGTTGGTAACATTATGATGACGGATGGATTCAATGCTCTTGAAAAAAACTATTGCTATGGTGTAATTGTTTCAAGTAACATATTTGACTCGGATGGGTTGAAATTAACTCAGAGTTGTACATGTTGAAGGTCGCTAAATATACCTATTATACTAATTGTCGTCTTTTTAGAATGTGAAATAAATGTAATAAATAACTAGGTTGATTGAATCATGAAAAAATATATTGTTGGGTTACTCCATTACAATCATAGTTAAGGTAGATTTTACACCATTCAATTTTCGAAGTTTCCATGTAATCGTCTCTTTCACTTTTTCCATTGTTTCTGACTCAACTTGAGCTACTATATCGTAAACCCCGTAAACCTGATAAATCTCTTTGACACCATCAATACTCTTCAACTCACTTACTATCGAATCTTCGCTACCTAATTCAGCATTCATTAGAACAAATGCCTTTGGCATAACAACATGGATGTAAATGCGATATAAAAAGATGATGTAGATGCGTTGCTATACAGATTTCTTGTAAAATAAAAATATTCAAAAATTTGTCACTTATTTCTGAAAAAGTGACTTGGTGAACCCAATAGGTCAAGGCTCAAGTCTAGCCATTGTTCTTGGAAAGAGTACACATTCTTTAATATCCTCTAGATTAGCCAGCCATCTGACTAATCGTTCGATACCGATACCAAAACCCCCGTGAGGCACAGATCCATATTTTCTAAGGTCTAGGTACCACGAATATGAATTCATGTTGAGTCCCTCCTTCACGATCCTAGCTTTCAATAGGTCGATATTGTCCTCTCTCATGCCACCACTACTCACTTCGCCAAATCCGTCAGGCAATAGTAAATCGGTAGTTAGCGCAATTCCTTTTTCGTGTGGATCCTCCTTCACATAAAACGGTTTGACTTCTAGTGGATATCCATACACGAATACAGGATTGATTCGATCCTTAGTCAGTATTCTTTCGGAATCCATATTCAAATCATCACCCCATTCTATTTTTCTAGAAAGCTCCCCATCTTGAATCTTGACGTCTTTTGAACGGAGATCCTCAATTGCCTGATTATAACTCAATCTGTCAAACGGCTCTGCGATTTTATTTAGAGCTTGTATATCTCGATTCAAAAATTCTAATTCTTCTCTTCTTACTCTTGTTAGATTCCGAACGAGGAATACAAGTAATTTTTCCTGTATATTGAATAAATCAGTTATAGATATCCAAGGAGCTTCTGCCTCCAGATGCAAATATTCTGCAAGATGTCTAAGTGTCCTTGATTTTTCAGCCCTGAATGAGGGACCTATCGTCCAGACCGGACCCAATGAGAAAATTAGGGCTTCTAAATATAATTGCGCACTTTGAGACAAAAATGCTTCGTCTTTAAAGTACTTGACGGGAAATAGAGTTGAACCACCTTCCACTGCCCCCTTGACTAAAGTAGGTGCTGTGACTTCCATCCAATCATTTTCTATGAACCAATTACGTACTACTTCAAGAATCGTTGCTCTCACTTTTGCTATCATAATCATCTTTCTTGTTCGCAGAGTCAAGTGTCTATAGTCTAATAACAATTCTGTGCTTTGATATTCTCTAATTGGAAAGTCATTATTGGCTATACCATAAATCTTGACGTCATTTCCTCTTATCTCGTAGCCCCCTTCTTTTGCTCTTTCGTCTTTGAATAGGATCCCTTGAATTTCTAACGAGGACTCTATCGTAAGGTCTGGTACCCTTGTACTTGGAAGGACACATTGAATTATCCCTCCTCGTTCGTCTCTGATTATTATGAATGACTTGTCTTTTTGTTTACGCAATCTGTGTACCCATCCCCTAACTCTGATTTCTTTACCAAGGAATTCATCATTTTTGATTTCACTAATCCTGTGATACTTCAATTGTGTATTTACGACGTGAACGATCTTTATAATGATATTGTACCGTCTTTTGAAGGTCAATAAAATAACTAATAGCATTAAAAATGAATTTATAGAATAAAAATAGTCTACTACTCACTAATGGAATATAAAGTATGCAAGAGCGAAGAACTTCCGAATAATTCCATGAAAACAATACTGATTCGAGGTAATCGGATTCTTGTATGTAGGTCCAATGATCGCCTATTTGCTCTTGATAATTCTTGTCCACATAGAGGAGCTTCTCTTTCAAAAAGTGACATGAAAGGAACAAAAATAATATGCTATATGCATGATTTTGAATATGACCTTGTTAGCGGAAAATTATTACACATCCCAAGCAAGTGGCAGGATCAAAACCCTAATTGGATTGAATCTGGAGATTTGTTACTCTTTCCAGTATCTGAAAAGGATGGGGAAATCTATATAGAAATATCTTGATATTTACTGAGAAAACGTACTCTTTGTCCGGGAGAATTTACTCGCAATTCAATTACTTTGTAAATATTGATGATACCATTTGCAGTAATTGTAAAGGGGCTAATCCTGTACTCTTGGAGCTAAATAGAAATGAATTCTTCCTACATTTGCGACTCTAAATTCCAACCTCAATGGCATTTTTGTTGAATATTCCAGTACCAGGGATCCTCCAGAGGCGCTTATGGCTTTGGTAATTTTTGACAAGTAGTCTAGACTGTATGTAGCTTTACTCTTCTCCTTAACCTGTAATTCTTCAAGGCCTTCGCTGCCAGATTCTATAACAATGTCAGCTTCTCCATAGTCGCTTTTGCCAGAAAAGATAATTTTCTTTTCATCAGACTCTATTGAAATATATTCTGATACCACTTCGATATCGGAGAGTATTTTATCAAATGACGCAGGGGTTAGTATAACCTTCGAATTGAAATTTAGTTTTGGTAGGGGGGTGGAGCCTCCAGTACTTTCTATCAATCGCATTTTATATTCTCTTTTATATCCATTTAAAATTTTGATGCGAAGCATACTGTTCTCTTCCACAGAAACTTCAACCGCATCCTTTTTCTCAGCTCTTTTCATCAATTTTGAGAATTCATCTATTCTAACTCCGAATTTCAGTGCCGAGTCACACTCATAACCACCGAAAGCCGAATTTGGCCAGCTAATATCAATTAACGCAACGTGAGAAGGGTCCATTCCTCTAAATGACAAACCTTCGACAGTTGCTTCAAAGGTAGCCTCATCAACTAACGTAGAAATTGCTGAAGTTACAGCTTTCCATTCATCAGGTGTCTTTGTCTTTGCTAAAAATACCAACTTTATCAATCAAGAGGCAGATTTAAAACATTTTAAACATTCCTATTTTTGGAAAAATATTGGAATTAAGGTTCAATAAATATATAGAAATTAACAGAATAAACTCATACTCTTAATAACAAATATGTAATAATTTTGTGAGTTTACGTCTAAAAAAATATTCAGAATATTCTCTTACGCGTAATTTCGCCAGGTATGACTACATTGCGTACATCTATAAAATTGAGTCGTAGCTTCATCTGCCGATCTTGTTTGTAACATCCACCAGAATGCTGAGTTGTTTCCACATTTGGGACAATCAATACTAGTAGTTGGGAGTGCACTAGGACCTTTTTCAGACTCAACTATTTTAAGACTAGCTCCACTTTGTTCTATTAAGGGAATTGATTTGATTTCGTTTTTCGCTTCCGTGAATCCGCACTTTGGACAAATTAATATATTCTCCTCTATTCGGGGTTTCATCCTGCTTTCGCAATTTGGACAGAACTTCAAGTAGGACCAGCACTCTTTTCATCGGTTATTGCTGAATTAATCATGTCTTTAATTTTGAGCGCATTATCTGAAGAAGATTGCAATGCCTTGTGCAAGACATCCAGAGGTTTAGATTTTTTAGTCACAATTCTGAAACTAAAGTCCTCTTTTAACTGATGTTTCAAGACAACTCCAGCAAATTCTACTTCATTTACGTTCAAAAGTTCATGTTGTACTATGTAAAGAATTGAGATATCTTCGCTTACATTCAAATTAATTTCATTAGATTTGTAATTTTCTAGCTCCGCCTGCATTATACAGACAACTACTTATTGAAGATATAAATTATACCATCTGCGAGGCTTATTGCAGACAAGCTCTATTTCAGATATTAAAATTGGTTCGTCTCATGATAGCATAAGATCCGATGAGATTTTGACCTTAAGTCTAAGTTTCAGTATAGATGGCTTGATAAGGGAAAATTTTTCTCAAAAAAATTGGGAAAGAGCTTATGACAAACACGATAATGGGTTTAGACTTACAATATCCCTAGACCTTAAGGTAGGTCGAAATACTGTTGATAAGGCAAAAATTGTAAGAAAAGCAGTCTTATTCTGGACGAGAAATCCCAAACTGCCATACCGAGTCTGGGTCTCTATTATTAAGGATGAAACGCCTCATTATCCGTTGACAATTGAAGAGGCAATATCTTTATTATTTGATGTGACTAAAACTATTGATCTCGATAGTAATAAGTTGAAAGAAGGGGAGAATGAGATCAAAGTCTCTATCAACGTTTCCTGGGGGAAGCATCTATATACAGACCCAGTTGAGCTGCACGGAGAAACTAAGGTTGTAAAAGTTAACAAAACATGAAACCCATCCTTTTGCCATTTTTCATCTTAAAATAAATATAGTCAATTATAATGAATCACATCATGGCAAAGTTTGATGGTATCAAAGGACAAGAATTACTCGATGTAGAAGAACAAAAGGACGAGATTACATTAATCTTTAAAGACAATAGGTATTTGTTCATCAAAATAGAAAATGGAAAATTGGTCTCTGATTCAGTACCAGAATAGTTTGATGACATAGAAGCTCCATATTATCAAGCACAGTTTAGAAAACGCAATACCGATAGATGAACTATTTGGTTACCCTTAATACGATAAATACAGATATTTTTACCTGCACTCTTTGCAACAGGTTAGTAAAATACACACAATAAGTCGGTAAGAATAAAGTAAAACAATTTTCAAATCAAGTATACTGGTTCAAACCTGTTACTGGATTTGGAGATCCAAATTCATAAATACTGATAATTGGTCTAGCGCCAGCGGCTCAAGGCGCTAACAGGACTGGCAAGTTATTTACTGGAGATCATTCAGGACAGTGGCTAATTATATCGCTCTATGAAATGGGATTTTCAAATACGCCTACTAGTACATCTGCTGATGATGGGTTGAATCTCAATAATGTATTCATTACTTCTTGTATAAGATGTGCCCCCCATTAAACATGCCACTCCCTTCAGAACTAATTAACTGCTCAAAGTTTCTAAAGACTGAGATTGAATTATTTGAACGGATAAAAATTGTAGTACCTTTGGTGTCCATTGCATTTTGGACATATTGCAAGATAAACGATTTAGAGAAATTGAAATTCTATCATTTGGCTAATTACCAATTAGATGACAAACGTCTAATAGTATCATATCATCCCAGTAGACAGAACACAAATACGCAAAGATTAACAGAGGAAATGTGGATATAATCTTGCAAACTAGTCAAGTCAATACTAGATAATGACTAAATTCTAATCGAAGTTGTTAGATTGAATCGATAATCATACTCATTTCGATTTCAATGCAGATTTTATTAATTTTATTATAAATAAGATAAATATTTCATTTATGAGTGCGGGAATCAGAATTTCTGCAAACCATTAAAAGACAGTATTTCTCTTAAAAAGTTATGATTGGTAAAGGATATTTGTCAGTACTGTTAATGATGACCACTATTGTTGTGCTTTCAAATTTCATTGCAAATGCACAGACCGTTCCATCCAGCCCTACGATTCCATCAAATACAACGAATATGATGAGCGATGCAGCTAATGCGACAGGAATAGCAATGAACGCCACAGCTAATGCCACAGGCGAGGCAGTAAGTGGACTCGCAAATGCTACTGCTGCAACTGGAACAGCCTTGAACGCCACAGCTAATGCCACAGGCGAGGCAGTAAGTGGACTCGCAAATGCTACTGAGAATGCAACTGGAACGGCAATGGACAGCGCAAAGGATATTCTCAGCTCAGCTGCAAACACAACAGCTAATGCCACAGGCGAGGCAATGAGCGCTATAACTAATGCAACAGAAAATGCAACGGGAACTGCAATGGATACTGCTAAGAATATTCTCAGCTCAGCTGCAAACTCAACAGCTAATGCTACCGGAGAATTAATGACTAAAGCTAACAACGTACTAAGCTTGGCCTCGAACGCCGCATCAAATGCCACACAAACAGCAATGAACAATACAATGAATATTCTATCTAATGTAAGCAATAATGTAACCGACGCAGGATTAAACACTTCAAGCAACTTGACAGAGCCAGTAAATGAGGAGGCTAACGAGTTGATTAATGCAGCTTCAAATGCATCGACTAATGTAACTAACGCTACAGAGACAACGATGAATCAGGCAGAAAACATTGTTAATACTCTTGAGAACGCCACCGATAACGCAACACAATCAACCATAAATCAGGCAGAAAACATTGTTAATACTGCTGAGAATGCAACAGCTAATGCAACACAAGCAGCTAGCAATCAAACCGGTAATCCAGTTCTAGATGCCTTAAGGAACATATTTGGCGGTATCATGGGAAATAAGTAAATTCTTGTCGCATCGCTCTGCGGCTAACCATATTTTTATTTTTGCTACCTCAGATTTTAGATATCATTGAACAGAATGAAGTTTCTACAAGTTATCAATTATAGACTTTAAATTTTCTGGAATTTCAGGTACCGTACCGGTATGACTTTCATTATTTTGAAGCACGTCTTGTCCAATTCTGCGAATCTTTTGTGTAGCTATTAATGTATCAATTGCAGATTCTATTTCTTTCGGAGATAAATATTCCTGTAGTTTAGTTTTTATCATCTCTTCTGAATCATATTTGAAAATACAATGCTGTATCAACAATAATATTTCTTCAAATGAAAAATTAGTCATGTAGCAGTATTAAGGGCAACCAAATAAAAATCACTCTCTTAATTGTTCATAATGCTCTCAAAACGGTAACAATAAACGTATTAATCTGTAATAATATCATAAGTTTGTCATAAATGCGTCTGGTAATGAAGTTTGGCGGCACGGCAGTAGATTCTGGAAAAAAAATTGTTCATATTACTAAATTGATTAAATCATATCATGATAAAGGTAACGAAATAGTTGGAGTTTTTTCTGCAGTAGGGGGCATGACCGATGAAATCTTGAAAGTTTCAGGATATGTATTAAAAAGCGATAAAAAAAAGATTATGGATTTTATCAATGAAACCCGATCCTTACACGTAGATATCATAAATGATTCGATTAGAAATGAAACCTACAGGGCCAAGGCAATAGAAGTAGTAGAATTTCTCCTAAAAGAAATGGAGAATATTTTGAATGGGGTTGTACTCTTGAAAGAAGTAACTGAGAAAGCCATGGACCATTTACTATCTTTTGGGGAACGCCTCTTAACACCTATAATTTCATATTCACTACTAGACAAGGGTCTTGATTCAGTTTACTTGACCGGACAGGAAGTTGGAATATTAACGGATTCGAAATTTGGCCAGGCCAGGCCGCTGATAGACACTACTAAAATTCGTGTAAAGTACCACATAGATCCATTATTAAAAGAAAATAAAATTCCAGTTATTACTGGTTTTATTGGAGCAGACCAAAATGGAAATATTACTACACTGGGAAGAAGCGGTTCAGACTATACTGCTACAATTATTGCCGTATGTATTGATGCCGATGAAGTTTGGTTATGGACAGACGTAAATGGTCTTATGACTGCAGATCCTGATCTTGTTAAAGAAGCAAAAGTTCTCAGAGAAGTATCATTTGCGGAGGCGATAGAATTATCGTTATTTGGTGCCAAATATATGCATCCAAGGGCACTTGAGCCGGTTATGGATACAAACATTCCAATTCGAATAAGAAACGCATTTAACTTATCCAACGAAGGGACATTAATATCAAAAAATCCTAGTAAGTCTTCACAAAAGATAGTAAAATCAATAATTGCTATTCGCAATACCGCGCTAATTGATGTAAGTGGCGGAGGGATGGTTGGGGCGCCTGGGACTGCGGCAAGAATTTTTGATGCTTTAGCAAGAAAAAGCGTGAACATCATGATGATTTCACAAAGTCCTTCAGAATCAAGCATCTCTATGGTTGTAAAAAGAGAGGATCTGGATACAGCTATTACTACACTGGACTTGACGCTACTTGACAAGGTCATAAAGAATGTAAGAGTTAACGAAGATGTTGCTGTAGTCGCGGTAGTTGGTTCCGGTATGAGGGGAATCAAGGGAATTGCAGCTGAAGTTTTTTCGGCCATTTCAAAAAATAATATAAACGTGATAATGATTGCTCAAGGATCTTCCGAGCTGAACTTGGCATTCGTAGTGAATAACAACGATTGTGAAAAGGCGGTAAGGTCGTTGCATGAAGCATTTGCGCTCACAAAAACCAATTGAGTGAGTTTGGTCGCCTACATTTTCCGCTTAGGTACAAGTGGCAAAGTCAAAGGCTATTGGCAAATGTGAATTTGTATAGACAATCTATGTTAAAATATAGTCAAGCGCGAATAAATACAATTTGTACAAGTTTGCCCATATTACTGATTGTCATCTTGGTTCTTGGAGAAATCCCAAGTTAAGAGAATTAAACTTACAGGCATTTGAAAAATCAATAACAATCTCCATAAAAGAACAAGTTGATTTCATTCTAATTACAGGGGACTTTTTTGACGTAAATATTCCCCAGCTTTCACCAGTTAAAAAAGCGGTTGAAATTTTGAAGCAAGCAAGAAATTCAGATATCCCCGTATACATGATATATGGTTCACATGATTTTAACACGGCAAATGTTTCCATGATAGATATTTTGCATTCTGCTGACCTGTTTATCAAACCAACAGATTTTCAATTGAACAACGATTCAATAGTATTGAAACTCTTTACTGATAAGAAAACGAAGGCCAAAATAACGGGAATTTCGGGGAGAAAGGTTGGACTGGATAAGGAAATCTATGAGAAACTGGACAAAAAAAAGTTAGAATCAGAAGAAGGATTCAAAATTTTCCTATTGCATAGAGGAATTCAAGAAATCCTTCCACAAGACATACAATTCCGGGATTCGGTGCCTATTTCTCTGGTACCAAAG
Source organism: Nitrososphaeraceae archaeon (assembly GCA_035454925.1). Taxonomy (GTDB): domain Archaea; phylum Thermoproteota; class Nitrososphaeria; order Nitrososphaerales; family Nitrososphaeraceae; genus TA-21. The sequence goes on along the minus strand of DATIFZ010000052.1, from coordinate 3,147 downwards.
GGATTTGACTACTACGGAGGGGGGCATATCCACAAGAGAGTTGAAAAGAAAATTGACAGTAGCCTGATTGTTTATCCCGGACCTCTCTTTGGTTCTACTTTTCAAGATCTTGAGGAAACAGCAAAAGGAGAAACAAGAGGTTTTTACATTATTTCATTTGATAAACAAATTTTAGATTGTAAGTTTGTAGAGATTAATGTAGCCGAGATACTATATAAGGAAATAGTTTCAGTAAAATGGAACTCAGAAACATTGGAAGCTGAGATCACGAAGAATATATCAGAACTTGACGTTAAGAATAAAATAGTCCTAATAAAGGTAAAAGGGAAGCTACTTGGAAAGCGTTCCAATATTGATTTTAGAAAATTTAGCATGGATATATCAAAAAGACAGGCGTTACTATCATTTATCAACACAAATAATCTGTCAACGGATGAAGCAAATTCTATTGTGGTACAAAGTGACAACAAGTCTGATATTGAAAGGGAAATTTTTCACAAAAGTATCAAGAATTTCCAAATAGATTCAGCTGTCTCACGTAAAGTAAAAAACCAAGTCAATTCAAAATTAACTGGAAAAACTGGGGAAAGTGCATCACTCTCTCTATTAGACGCCCTTCGGAATGAAAAATTAGAGAACGAAAATGCCAGTACATACGATGATAGGGTTATCTCATACGCGAAATCAATTTTTGATAGCGAGGGCTATTTTTATGATAATTAAACGAATTGAAATAACAAACATCAGAAGCTACAAGGAAAAGACAACAATTGATTTTCCTAAGGGAAGGATACTTTTTCAGGGGGATATAGGATCAGGCAAGTCCACAATACTTTCTGCAATTGAATTTGCACTGTTTGGATTAGGCGATGTTGATGCAAACCACTTACTGCGAATCGGAGAGAGCAAGGGTTCTGTACTTTTAGAGTTTGAAAGTAGTGGAAAAACCTATGATGTTTTTAGATCCCTGTTGAGAAAAGGGAACAAAATCTCTCAAGAAGAAGGATCATTGTACGAAAATGGGGTCAAGAATTCATATTCTGTTGGCGAACTGAAATCCAAGATATTAGAAATAATTGGAATAAATGAAAGAACCCAAACTAGAACTACGTCTACCATATTTCGTTTTGCAATTTATACTCCACAGGAAATGATGAAAAATGTATTAACGTCTAACAACGAAAGAAGAGTCGAAATTCTAAGAAGAGCATTCGGTATCGAAGAATACAGTACGGCCAAAAAAAATGCGGAGAAATTTTCATCTTGGATACGAACTGTAACTCGAGCAAAAAAATCTTTGATAAATGAGCTCAGTTTGTACAAAATCGATTTACAAAAGATTAAAGATACAACAGAATCATTACATGAAGAAATTGACTACTATAAAGATAGTGTATCTCAACTCACTGTCCAAGTACAAAAAATCCTCACACAAATGTTAGAAACAAGAAAAAGCAAGGAGAAAATTCTAAAAGCGGAATCCTTCATTTTTCATCTACAGTCTACAATTGACAAGAATTCTCAACTTAAAGAAGAAAAGAATCATGAGATTGAAAAAATAAATCAAGAATTATATCGTATTTCACTTTGTGAAAAAATTTTAGCCGACCTTACCCCAAAATATCATGAATACATTCAAAAAAGGAAGGATCTAGTAGATGTTACTGAGAACGCTCTTCAATACGATAAAATGTTACTTGAAAAGATAAGATTAGAAAGTAGTATCTGCAGTGAACGTGACTCACTGAATGCTAATGTTCAGAGATTGGATTTTGAATTATCGGAGCTAGCATCCGAGCGAGCAAGAAGCAATCATGAATTAAGTAATTTAGAAGGCCTGAAACAACAAGAAAATATTTTAAAAAATAACATTACTAATGCAGATAATCTCCAAATGGACTTTGACAAAGTTACTGGTAGTCTTCTTGATATAAAATCAGAAATGCTTAGCATTAACAATGAAAAATCAAAACAAAAATCGGAACTAGACACAGTAATACAACTAAGACAGGATGCAGTGTGTCCGTATTGTAAACAAAGATTAGATCAACAACATATAGCGGAACTGGAGCGAAAATTTTCACGAAGAAGGGATTTATTAAATGTCAAGCTTGAAAAACTAGAGGATGAGACGAAAGAACATCAAGAAGAGAAAAATCGAATTTCAAACGAAATAAGACAAATAGAATCTAAGAAATCCGACTTACAAAAAATTCAAATTCAAATTGCTAAATTAATTGGAATTCAAAATAGCGTAATTCAACTTGACTTGAAAATAAATGAAAAAGTTTCAAATAAGAAACTGATGGAGGCCAAATTACAGGATAAGAATCTACTAGATAAAATTAGGAAGTTATACGAAATAACTGAGACATTAAAAACGCTGTATCCTTACAAGAATAGATATGACCTGTTGAATAAGGCTGTAATCGATTATCAAAGGTCCGATTTGGAAAGAACGTTTGTGGAGAATACTAACTTGGTCAACTCAAAACAGCGTCTTGTTGAAGATAAAAAAATCAGAGAAAAGGCGTTACTAGAACTAAATAATGAGATCGATGCTTTATTAAAAAAACTTGACGAAACAAAGTTAGTTTATCAAGATAGTGAAAAGGTGGATATTAGGCTGAAGGAATTGGAATTACAGAAACAATCATTTGAAGATGATTTGATGAATAAGAAAGAAAACCTTGCAATGAGGAAAACTGATTTTGAAAACAATCTAAAACAAATTGAAACTTTCAACAAAAAAATAGTCGAACTAGAGGAGAAAGTTGATAGAATTACTTTTACAGACCAGATTGGTTTGTGGTTGAACCAACACTTTATCCCATCTTTGGTGCAGATAGAGTCTCAAGTCCTTGTTAGCCTGAAGTACGAATTCAACAAGCTATTTCAAAAATGGTTTTACCTATTGATCGAAGCAGGCGATATCGATATAGAAATTGATGAATTCTTTACCCCTGTGGTGAATCAAAGTGGGTATCGCTTGGAGGTTGATAGTTTGAGTGGAGGCGAGAAAACATCCATTGCCCTTGCGTATAGGTTGGCACTTAACGAAATCATTCGAAGAATGATAATGTTTGATGACAACCTTTTGATTTTAGACGAACCCACAGATGGATTCAGTAAGGAACAATTAGTGCA
>DATIFZ010000051.1:0-4015 GCA_035454925.1 Nitrososphaeraceae archaeon | reverse complement strand
GAAATAGATGACTATGTTCCACTAAATGTTACCGGTCTAATTACTCTAAAATTTGGATATATAGACGATTATAAAGAACCGTACCGGAGCGGAACTAAAATTAACTATTTAACCTATCTGGATTCATTAACTATTGATGGTAAAAGTAGTCAGGTGAAAAAAGGATTTGACCTGCCTGGCCTTATTTCCTCTGATATTGAGCGACGTGGCTTAGGAGTTCCCTTAATTAGCATATTATCTAGTTCAATTAATTTTATTGTTATTTTAATGATATCTACAGGTACCGTAATCTCAATATGGTTATTTCGTAAAAGAGTTAGTACCAAATAGTAGATTTATCATAAGAGTCCAGCGGACCACAAAAATTACAAACCGAGACAGAATAGGCGTATTCATTGGAACACTGTAGTTGACTTGTTGAATTTACTTTGAATTACAGAAATTCATCGCAATTCAATTCTGTATTTGAGAAATTATAAATTCGTTGTTTTGAATTCCTAGGAAAAAACCCATTCGTAGCATTGAGGACATGAATTTTTAGAAACTGATGAGTACGGCAGTTTTACTCAAACTCTTTGAATTAGATGAAATAGTTTAGATTTATTTTTTCAGGAATTACTGAGCGTAGGCTATATATGAGAATCATTTACAGAATTTCAATGGATGAAAAAAATCTTGGTAACCGGTGCGGGAGGTTTTATGGGTAAGCATGTTGTTCGTGCGCTATTACAAAAAAGAGATTATCATCTTATTCTTAGTGACAAAGTTGACCCGGGGTATGATTTTTCAGCATTTTCTGATTATCGATACGAACTTCAAACATTTTATGATTTAGACATAACGAATAGAGTTGCGGTTTTTGATCTTTTTAAGGATAAGAAAATAGATACATGTGTTCATCTAGCAGCATTGGTGGATGTTGAAAATTCAATAAAGCACCCTGACAAGACGATGGAAGTAAACGTTAAAGGAACGATAAATGTTCTAGATGCATGCTCGCGTAATCATGTCGATAATTTCATTTTTGCATCCTCAGCCGCAGTTTACGGTCATCCTGTTAAACTTCCAATAAGAGAAGATCATCAATTAGTACCGATTTCCCCTTATGGTTTGAGCAAATTAATTGCAGAGCGATATGTCTCTTCGTACATGAATTCAAACAAGATTCGAAACACCATGTCACTCAGAATTTTTAATGCATATGGAGAAGATGGCAATATCAGCGTAATGACAAAGTTTGCGAAAAGACTTTCAAATGGATTAGCTCCGATTATTTATGGTGATGGAACACAGAAGCGTGATTTTATATCAATTAGTGACGTCGTTAATGCTCTTTTACTATCGATCAAAGCCATGGATGACAGAAGCGAAAGACTGTCATCAACTCCCTCTTTGATATTCAATATAGGAACTGGCATAGGCACTTCAATACTGGATCTTTGTGACCAAATGATCAGGTTGTCTGGACTTGATCTACGTCCTGTCTTTAAAAAGGGTAACAGTGCTGATATTAAAGCTAGTTGCGCTGACATAACTAAAGCCAAAACCATTTTGAAGTTTTTTCCAAGGAGTAACCTTGAATCAGATATAGAAAAATTGGTAACGTCAATGGTTACTACCCAAGTTTAGGCTATTTTTTCAATTGCCTGTAGTATATATGACTTGGTTTTTTCATCATAATATGATATTCAATTTTGTGGACAATGTAACCATAGGACTATCATTTATTCCCAGGATCCTTATAAAATCGACGTTGGCTCACATTCGTTACAAAGTCATAAAATAAATCATGAGAATTAAAACTGCCATAACAATAGGATAAGATCTTATCTCCAGAAAACAGAAACTACACCAAGGCCCATAATGCACAGGCCGCCGTAGGTAACCGGTGGTACACTCACAACTAATCCAACTATGGCCAAACCAATTCCACAGCATATAGTAATTAATTCACCAATTCTTCGTTGATTTTTCATCGTCCAAAAAACTTTGTAAGTAGGTATTATAAAAGCGTATGTAAATCACATAGAAAAACACTATTAAAACAAATTTCGACCAGGGCCGTCGTAAACAATGGTATACCGGGCTGTTGTCCCAATTCCATCAATTTCGCCAGAGAACTTTGCTATGAATGCATGTTTTGTGAGACTGATAGACTTATGCCACGTTAATAATTGAATTTAGAAAGCACAATGCAATTCGCTCCTTCTTGTATCATGTTTCAATCAAGTATACGCCATGAAAATTTCAGGGTAAGCATTTAAGGCAGGTAAGTAGAATTTTTGTGTTGGTTAGAATCTTATATCAGAATCCACACAACAACGCAGACTCTGATAACTTTTACATAAGCATACCAAAGGATTGGAGCGGAGGAGTTGACGACGAGGTTACTGTAATCGTTGATGATGTGTGTGTCATCGTTCCACAGACGATTGCAGGGGCTACAGGTGAGCTAATCGTGTTAAGATTGTTAGAAGCAATGATGGAAGGCGATGTAATCGATGCGGGAGACATCCAAAAGGCTATAGAACATATATTATAACGTCCAGTTTTCAATCAAATGGTTAAATCTATTCCTGGACCTGTTAACACAACAGACACTGAACTTTAAATTAAATAAGATCAATGACGTGAGAGCTAATCGGTTGCTCGCTGGAGCGTTTCTTTAACTTGCATGATTTTTCCATTGCTTGGATCTAATTCTAGGGCCTTATCTATTAATATAATGGCTTGCTGACGATGACCGTTACTATATAGTGAATCGGCCTTGCCACCTATTGCGTAAATGTCGTTAGGGTCAAGTGTGAGCACTTTATCATAAAGGGCAATTGCTTGCTGATATTGGCCTGACGCCCTTAATGCTGCACCCTTGCTTGTTAGAGCCATCATGTTATTTGGATCGATGTTCAATGCTTTGTCAAGCCATGTAGTTGCCTGTTCCGGATTTCCCTGATTTATGAGATCTGTGCCTTTTTGCACGAGTGCTGGAACGTTATTTTGATTTACCGAAAGCGCCTTGTCATACCAGTTAATTCCATCATTAGGAGATTCTGCTGCGGAAACAAAGGATAGATTTGCGGTGGCAAAAATTACAGATAACCAAAATGCAGCAATTGCAATAAGATAATTTTTACTTAGTGTTAAGAGACTCATTTCATCATTTCCCCCACAAGCATGTTCCCATAAACAGCATTTAGTTTGTGAAATATTCTAATGCAATCATTGCTATCGAAGATGTAATTTTCTCCTCGGATTTCCATTGGTATCATATTACTATCCGAGACCTCTTTCCTACAAAGGTCACAGTATCTCCCACTTTTCATTGAATGGATGTGGGCGGCGTATTATAAGAGGGGTGCCGTTGCATAGTAACATATAGTGTTACAATGTGTTATATTGCAATCCTGGATTAAAATTTAATAACTAAATTAACGTGGCCAGACTAATCTTATAGAAGAAAGTATCTTTAGCTTTATTATAGTTTGTTGTCTAAGAGTTTACAACGCAACCAGAAACAACTGCTGATGGGGTGTTTGATTGTTTCTTGTTCATCATTCAATCAACCCATCGTCCCATCAGTTGTTCAAGAATTTTGTAAATGAAAATAATCCACAATATGTTCAGTTATCAAATGAATTAAAAAAGCGAGTTACTGAAAGAAGTATCCAAATTAAAGATCCCGGAAAAAACAATTCAGAAATTATAATAAAAAGTAGTTTACAACTACATTTTTTTACGTCCATTTGACAAAAACTCTCTTATCCGTCCTATCAAAATCGGGTTAACGCCTCCTTGCTCCCTTACTATCCAAGTCAATGTAGAAACTGTATACACAGGTAAAAAATCACCAAGGAATGGAATAAACTCTGCAAGATTCATTATTAAAGAGACTTTGCTCCTCGTTATTTTATAAAGTAATCCAGAAACTATAACGTCAAATACGTCACCAATTATTGGAACCCCAAATATGGGAGCGGCTATGTAATCGAGGGTATCAGCTACAATAGATATTCCG
>DATIFZ010000050.1:0-40768 GCA_035454925.1 Nitrososphaeraceae archaeon | reverse complement strand
CACACATTTTCCATAATCAATTTGCGGCATGATGGATTTCTTGTTATGTTTCCATTGTTCATCGACCTTTACCATTCCAATTGCTTCAGCAATTCCCTCACAGGCAATAGCACAAAGCTGGCATCCAGTACATTTATCATGGAATAGGATATGTCGACCTCTAGAACCTGCGATTCCAACTCCTCTCTTTGGATCAAATTGATATCCATCGCCTACAAACTTCAGTTTCTTTTCTGGGTATCTGAGGGTAAATCTCTTGATAAGAAGATGCTTTGAGCCAGATTCTATTGCCTTTATGAAGCCTCCTGCTGAATTCATGTTATTAACTTGTGGTCAGCTATATTTTAAGTTAAGAATAAGTCAAAATATCTTAAAAATCAAAAGATACCATCTAATACATGGATATGCTTTAGAGCCGGGGCCACCTACACAGGGACAATCCTATAGATGGTCCCATCAATCCCTAATACATAGAGATAGCCATCCTGTCCAACTTGTATGTCAGTTATTACTCCAAACCCTCGACCAAATATGACACTTTGAACTTCCTGAGGAGTATCAGCTACCTTATCATTTAAGGGCGGATCCAAGAGTAACTGTTCTCTATTAGAATCGAGTTTGAAATTGTAAAGGTTGCCAGTTTTTACGTCGCCTACAAATATAGTGTTTTTATATTGTGCTCCAAGTTTAGATGAATTGAGGAATTTTAGAGCAGTTGGAGCAACAGTTTCCTTCCATACAAACTCAGGATCACTGTATTTTCCTTTGCCTTCAAAATGAAATAAATCTTTATTGGGGTCAAATCTTGATAGAGCCATACCCATGGCCTTTCTCCAGCCACTATTGAAGCCAGGATATACGTAATTAATTTCATCCTTGTCGATTCCACCGTTTTCACTATCCCACAAGTTACCAGTTACGGGATCAAAATCAAACCCAAAACTATTGCGTATCCCATAAGCGTAATATAATATATTTGGAACCTTAGTCCCAAAAGGCCCGTCAGGCACAGACTTGCCATCTTGCGTCACTCTTAAGATACCGCTTGTCCCGTCTGGCGCATTACCTCTCATAATGTTCTGAATGTTGCCCATTCTGCCACCTACATCTCCCACTACGACATACACGTTCTTGTCAGGACCTATCACAACTTTTCCACCGTTATGATTATTCTCATGTCCCAATATGGGAGAATTTGCGGGCAAATTCAAAAGCAAAAGTGGATTTACAAGTCTGTTATCCACCAATTCGTATCTGTATAATCTGTTACCAAAAACGATTCCAGTGCTATTTGCCTCAGTATAGTATAGGAATACAAAGGTCTTTCCCTCCTCACTCTTAGACACTGCAATTCCCAACATCCCCAACTCCACTTCTGTTCCAACCTTCACCTGCAGAAGTGGTGTGTCCTGAAGGCTACCATTTAATACTCTCTGGACTTTTCCCGTATTTTTTTCTAAAACAAGAATATCATCTGGCCCAAGAAAGGCCATGCCCGTTATTGGTCCCTTAAGACCATCCTTAAAAGTTAATTCAACTTTCAAAGAAGGATCAACTAAAGTCTGTCCAGTGCTCTCAGGCAAAGCTCTTATGTATGCTGCATGAGAAATATTGTTCTCGTAAATAATTGGAGCAAAAGCAAAAGTGGGAATCAAGATTAAATTAAAAATCAGTATTACTATTAGCTGCCTTCTCATAAGTAGAAAAAATTCGAGTCAATCTTTTATCTGTTTTGAAATTGTGTTAGCCAAATTGTGCATAATTAATTTTCTGCACCTTCTTCTGACCAAAACAATATGATATATTTTCATTCCTATAGGTCGACTGTCAGCACTAGAATAAGCTAGAATCAGCAGTTATTAAAGTAACTCGCAGATAAAAGTTGAAAATAGAAAGATAGATAATATGTTTATCTATATTTATCCTATAATTTGACAAGTGGGCTTATTTCTCTATCATCATTAGATGACAAATATGTAAAAGAAAAGAGTGATTTAAATTCAGAACCAGAGTGGATGACGGAAATAAGAAATAATGCATTTTCAAACTATTCTTCTCTTCCTCACGAAGTTTCACCTCTGTACAAGAAATATTCTGATGCTAATCTTCTATATCCGGAACGTGTTTATCTTTCACAAGGGACTAAAACTTATGCTCCAGAAGAGTATCTTAACGAAAGGATAAAAGAGCTACAAAAGGAAACTAGTATTCTTAAAATAGGCTCTTCAATAGTTCATTCGAATGTTCCAGAAAAGCTGTTAAAACAAGGTGTAGTTATATCAGATCTTAAGAGTGCGATAAAGAATTACGGAAGTATTATTAAAGATAGATTGTATTCAAATCAACTTGACTATAGTGAAGATAAGTTTCTGGCTTTGGAATTGTCCTGCTTTGACTCTGGTATTTTTGTGTACATACCAAAGAATGTGATAATAGATGAGTCAATTAGAATCATAGATGTACTGGCACCAGATGGAACATCTTCGATAACAAGGAACATCGTAATAACGGAATCAAATTCAAAGGCAAGCATAGTCCAGGAATTATATAGTAATGAACAATCTGATAACAAGGTTCAACAGTCATTGTTTGAGCTTTTAGAATGCTATGTTGGATCAAACTCGGAACTGGAAGTTGTAACACTGCAAGCAATGGATGAGAAAAGCACGGTTAACTTTTCAAATAGGAAAGCATTCATTGATAGGGATGCAAAAATGTCGTGGTATATGGGATTATTTGGAGCTCAGCTTTCAAGATATAAAATTGACAATATTATGAAAGAAGAAGGAGCAAGTGCGGAAGATGTTGAAATTATTTTTGGCGTCAATGACCAGTCATTTGATGTGACCTCAAATCTTATTCACGAGGGACCAAACACAAGGGGAAGAGTGTTATCAAAGTCAGTAATGAAAGACAACTCCAAGTCACTATTCAAGGGCATGATAAAAATTAATAAAAATGGAAAATCTGCGGAATCGTATCTTGCCGGTCATTCTATATTATTGGATAAAGGTGCAAAATCCGATACGATACCTGGACTAGAAATTGAAACTAATGAAGTAAGGGCGACGCATTCAGCGTCTGTTGCACAAATAGATGAAAACCAGATCTTCTATCTTATGTGCAGAGGTCTTAGTAACGAAGAATCAAAAAGGGAAATTGTTAGCGGCTTTTTGGAACCCTTGTCTCGCAAAATGGGTCCTACGATCAGAGCTTGGGTGAATTATCTTATGGAAAATAAATGGCTCGGAAAGCCCTTGATGCTCAAAACTGACGAGGCAATGGAACATATCCTTGAAGTTGAAAAATCCAGATATAGAGAGACAGAAGACATATTTGAGAAACATTATAAGTATAGATAGACGAAAATATTGATAAATGTGATTTATTATGAGTTCATGGATTAAGGCTTGTGAGATAAAGACACTAAATAACGGTGACATGTTTGACTTTGATCACGATGATAAAAAAATTCTAATTACAAAAATAAAAAACAAAATCTACGCTACTGATAGGATATGCACACACGCATACGCTGATCTTTCTACCGGATTCTTGAATGAAGACGATAACACCGTTACCTGTCCACTCCACATGTCTAAATTTAATTTAGAAAGCGGAGTACCTGAGAATTTACCGGCCGAAGAACCTCTCAAGACATATGGCACAGAGGTGAAAGACGGTTGGGTTTACATTTTAATTTGACAAGATAATAATAGTCATGTCGTCTCATTATCAGGTTTTATTTTTTTCGGTCTAATGGAATAGATTAACAGTCCAATTATGATTGCCATTATGATGTAATTAATAGGCGGAGTGATGATCATTGAAATAGTTCCTATCTTTGGTACTACATATACAACTTTTCCAACATAATTCTCTGTAAATAGTGGGTAGTCTATTCCTGGAATGGAATAAGGGTTTGCATCCCCTCTTGTTCTAATGACTTCCTTTTGAAAAAATTTGCCAATTTCAGCTACTCTGTGCACTATAACTTTTGGTTTTCCATCCTCCGTTTTAGCTTCAGGTGCTCTGAAAACTATGATGTCTCCGACTTTAAGTTTATTAAATGAAGTATCAAATGAATTATTCTTAATTATGACGATATCGCCTATGTTTATTGTCGGAATCATACTGCCACTAACTACTACATAAAAGGGATTAAACGATCCAAATAATGTATGAATAGCAAGTAGACCGCCTCCAATAATAATTGCAATTCCAATCAGGCTATATATCGTATTCTTGTTCATTTTGGATATATCTTTGTAATCAATTACAATTGACCATTAAAACCTATTGATCGGAATCGGAATCATGATATTAAAAAATATAACTAGTAAAATTACTTTAAACGCTTATGAAAAAAAAGGAGAACAATCTGCTTGCACGAGAGGAGTCTATCAAGAACAAAGAAAGATGTCACGATTTACTCTTAGTGTCACAAAAAGTGCGCTACGTGGGTATGATAAATAATTTTGGAAGAACGATTGCAGGACAGTTACGTGCAGGCCTCGTACCATTGCTTAATGTTGAAAGTGCAATAAATGAGCATTTTATTGAGGCTACCCGTAATCAGTTACGCAAAGCATTTGATCCTGTCTTGGGCAACACGCTATATACTCTAACCGTAAATCAGAAGGTGATAACTTTGACTATTCCGATTCGATCGGGGGGATACTATTATATCACACTAGATAATGATATTGCAAGCCAAGAATTAATAAAATTAGTAGATTTGCTAACTGAAAAAATTAGTAGTCATTCTAAATAAAATAAATTTATTTAGCAAACGCCTTTAGTCTCTTTTTGAATTCGACGTCCTTTGCTACAGATGGATGAGAAGGATCTGCTAATATGATTTCGTACCATATGTTTTTACCATCTTTATAAAGGAAATAAGAACCCAAAACTTCCATATTTGGATACTTTTCGTTTACTCTTCTTTGTGCAACTAGCTTCATACTTTCTGCTTGCTTAATTCTAACTACACCTAGGTGTTTTGGCCTTCTGCCAGATACAGGACGTTGCTTTCTCATTCCACCTCTTCCAACTTTTGTGCGAATTACGATGATGCCCTGTTTTGCTTTGTACCCCAGCTTACGAGCTCTATCAAGCCTACTGGGTCTGTCCACTCTATGTATGGTTGGTTCTTTTCTCCATGCCATTGCTCTGCTCTTTAATTCCTCTGAGTTGGTCTTCCACATCTTCCTCCACATATCGGCCATGTACTGATGCATATAACAGATAACTCCAGACAAGACCTTAATATCTGTATTTTCATCCGTTTAGACTGAGTAATTTAAGGCGGGCTTTTGGATCTATGAGTTCTTAAGAAAGCCAAAAACACCAGTAAAAAACGGTTTCACGAATTGTTTTTCATTTGGGAAATATTTAGATCTTCTATCTATATTTGAACACCCTAATTTGCACAAATATGAAGTGGAGGATTTGTCGTTTTTTTGTTTTCCCTGGACGCATTCCAAACAGCATTCCTCCGCTACTGTTGTTCCAGGCGGATCATGAATATGAACGCCAACGGTTATGCTTGCCTATTTTTACTCATGCTAACGGTCTGAAGTCTTAAATGTTATGACTTTCCTAGGACGATCAATGCATGGAAAGGATAAATGCAGTGTTTGTGGAAATTATACGAATATAGTAGCCAAAGTTAACAGTCGTCCAAATATTCTCTATTGTAAGGATTGTCGCGATGAGGAAGTTCAACGGCTTGAGAGGAACTTTGATTTGATGAAATTCGTCTGTATCAGATGCGGATCCACCAATGTGAAAAAAGATGATTTACGAACTGGAATTAATGAGGACGTAATCAGCGTTAATAATTCATCCACTGATGACTTAATTGCAGTATATGCAGTTGCCCGTTTATCCTGTATTGATTGTAAAAATATTTTCCATGTAAATGTTTTAGACAATGGCCCTAGAACCAAATAGGGTCATAGTATCCTTGTCTTGGTAAAGTGGGAAAAAACATGAACTTTTACGAATCCATTAAATTGCCTCTGAAAAACAAAAGCTACTTTCGTGATAGAGCAGAGAGCGATAACCAAGGTAACACCATCGAAATTTCAGAATTCTGGTGCAATTTAATTGGCAGGTTTTAGTAGAATGCCAAAAATAATTGCTGAAACAGTAGTCATTGTTTGATTTTCTCTAACCTTAATTTTTTTATGGGCCCCTAAGCCTTCATCATAGAGCATGTGAGGAATCATGTCCTGGTTTATAGAATCAATCAAATTGCCGTTAACTTAACGAAAATTAGGCATCCATAAATAGCTTGATCTCATTAACTTCGATATGACGACGACAAACCTCAAGTTGTATGCCATTCTGATGATAGCCCTAGCGGGTGGACTACTATCTCTCTTGTCTATTGAACAGGCATCGGGTCAAATGATGAATCCTAATACAATGATGAACCCTGACATGATGTTTAATAGAAATGGGGTGAACCCCATGTTTAATCAAACCCAGAATATAACGGGTTCAATCAAATTGGCGCCTACATTGTTTAAAGCTATATCACCAGTGATAAAAGTCAGTTTAAGTGATGCAATAAAAAGCGCAGAAACACAATTAGGCAATAATTCACGTGTTGTAGCCGCGAATCTCGGACACGAAAATGGTTATTTGACCTATACCGTCTGTGCGATGGATGAAGAAATGAATTTACATAGAGTGATAATAGACGCAGGAAATGGAAAGGTTTTGTTAACTACAGTGCTCCCAATGCAGAAATTCATGCTTAATCATATGATGGGACCTATGATGGGATCTAACATGATGGGATTTATGATGAATCCAGGGTTTATTGGTCCTATGATGAGATAGGTTACTGGTTAGTTATGCGGTTACTAATTTATGACGAAGAACATTTGTTTTTGTTAAAAGCCTATATAATATTGGTTCAAAATGATTTTAATTGACCATTAGAAAGATACTTGTTGCAGTGGATGGCTCGGAAGCTTCTATTAATGCGAGTAATCATGCTATTGAGATGGCTAAAAAGTTCGACGCAAGTTTGATCGTGCTGTGTATCGTTTCTCCTTCCGCCTATATGGATTTAGGATATGCAAACGTTGGCAGGATGAAGGAAATCGAGTCTACAGAAAAGAAACAAGCGCAGCAAGAAGTAGACAAGGTGAAAAAAAAGGCAATGGAAAAGGAGGTTACCGTTAAGAGTAATGTTCTTGTTAAATATACGTCAATCGTAAAAGAGATTGTAGAGTATGCTAAGAAACATAAAATAGATTTGATTGTAACAGGTAGCAGAGGCGTGACTGGGTTTAAAAAGATGCTATTGGGCAGTGTTGCTAGTGGTGTGATAACTTACGCGCATTGTCCTGTCTTAGTTGTGAAGTGACTCTTTTTTAGGAATTAGTTCAGAAATCTTTTGATGGAGCGAATTCGTCAATAATCATTTCTAATGTAATTATATTAATGATCATAGTCATAAACAAATAAAATATCTGCTCATATATTTTTTAATCTGGTAGTCTGTTAGTCTTCAATTCTAAAAATCTAAACAGCGCAAACCACACGGAACCAGAGTAGCCATGGATAAAAAGATCCACTTAGCACGTGGGGATACTATATGGATAAATGACAAAGAAGAAGATACTAGCCATATTTGCACTAAAGCATTATATCGAAAAATTGAATAAGATTGAACAAGAAAAGGACATTGTTCTTTTTGGCGAACACTTAAAATCAGATTTTTACTAAAAGAACGATCAGCGGCACAAGAAATAATTGAACAAATAGAAAAGAATGGATTTGAGATTATGCACGAATTTGCAACAAGCGTTTTTCTAAGAACATTCTCCAATGAGAAATGCGTTGACTTACGCATTACTTCTATCATGAGTATCTTGTGGAAACTCTAGACATTGTATCCAAGAGGCTACACAGTGATCCAGATTTTCCTTTACTAAAAGAGGAAGTTAAGTTCTGGATGCAATTCTTAACAAAATGAATGACGCTTATGGATTGAATGCCAAAGTTCCAGCTTACGGCACATAAATGACCGCTGCATCATCAATCCTAAATCTCGCATTTTTCACATTCTCTGAGTCTAAAAGAAACTGCCAGGTTTTACGAGTAAGTGTCGATAGCCAACTTATGACTAGAATTGATTTGTGTCTTATTTTCGGTAATTGCTCGTGCAACTCTTGGATTATCTTCAAATGCTTTGTCACAAGTATAGCCAATGTAAGAAGATGGAATTGCCCCTGTTTCCACAAGAGACGTCGTTATGTTACCGGATGGATTTTGAAAGCAATAACGCAATATAGCTCTATTTGTCTCATTTCCGAGTATAATATCTGCTGCCTCTTCAGTAGTTAGAGCGTAAACTAAGGGAATCGGTAGAATCATAATCAAAAATAAAATTCCAAAGACACCTAGTCCCTTCATCTTTTATCTATTACTCCTATAGGAGGTTCGTGTATTTTACTTGTCACTTTCAATGACCGCAGACACACCTTCAATTAATGATTTTACAATATACCTGTGGCAATGCTCTCCGGACTCGCAGTAACATAGAAGAGTTATGATTTCTCCGCTCTTTGATCGATGACGCAACTCTTCGATTTTATTATCAGCCTCACTCCTTTTCATCTGTGGAAGGAATTTTACTCTGTATCTTTTCCAATCTTCCTCAGTCTTTTTACTATCATCCCATTTATTCAATGTGTCTTCCTCTGGAGATAAATCCCTGACCCATTCATCGAAACGATCTTTCTTTTGACCTATTGGCCATTTTTTAGTAATTAAAATTCTGGTGCCATCCGAATCTTCTTTTGGATCATAGATGCGCTTAGTTTTAATCATTTTTTTGAATCATTTCCATTGGTTACTATAGGCTTTCTTCCTTTTTTGGTTTCTGTCTATTTTCTGAATATCTTGCAAGGATCTATTATCTAATTCCATTTGCACAACCATGTATTTGATAGAACGTGCGTTGTGCTGCAATTATAATTTTCATAATTAATAATTTCTTGTCACAGTCTTTTTTATTGAAAACTAACTTTTCTTAATCTTATACTAGTTAGATAATTTAATTGTCTCGCAGGGTTGAAATTGTAGATTTGGATACTGATTTTAAGTTTCAAGTTTAGGTTTTCATAATCAATAATCCTTTGATAAAATTTCTGAAATGTGCTTTCTTAATTCATGATTATTTTTAACCTCTTGAAAGCCCAAAATTAACTCAACAAGATCTTCGAATTTCTTAGTTATGATATGATTGGCAACCAACAAAACTTCAATATTACCATAGAGGTCTTCCATTTGGACACCCATGCGACTAAATGTCGTTAAGATTTCCTTTTTGAATGGGTCTGTCTCTTTTTCTGCGTTCTCCTGGCATTCTTGACTGTAATCTAGCATTGATTTCTTTGCAATATCGATATCTTTTCTATAATCATGAAAATCTTTTTCTTGTTTTTTCTCATGCATTAAGAATATAATGTCAAGGGTGGATTAAATTATTGTCTATTTCTTCACATCAATAATCATCACCCGACTTCTAGCAAGTATTAGATTTTGTAAGCACTAGGGTTCGAACAAATGCAAAACCAGTCATTAAACATCAAGCCTAAAGATGGTAAATTAAGCGTTCATTGTCCCGATGAAAACTTTGGAGGACAGCCGAGATATCGAAATCGTAATGGAGTCTTGAAATTATGTCACTACCATACATGTAAAAACCCTTTGCTGTGAATTCAACGATAAAATTCCTATATACTGAAATTAGATTTTGGAAATGTAACAATTATTTAATAATGGGTATTGAGAATTCTTTTATTATTTGTCCACGTCAATTTTAGCTTTTTCAAGCATATTGAGATTAATAAAACTGAAATAAAATAACATCTGAACATGAAAAATAGTAATAATTTTATTTAATATTTCAGACGTCTTAGTCAATCTTAACACAAATCATCTTATCTAATTTGTTCTTTATCCAGTGAATATTCATTTGCCCTTTCCCTATGCTACTCATGGGAAATTGTTGAAAACGAAGAAACAGGCAAATAATTTAATTTTCTTTATATCGATTACATGTGCACTTCAGACAATATCCATAGTCCTCCTTATCGTCAAAAATATGATCGTTCCTTAAGTGATGACATAGAAAGCACTGGTTTGATTTCTCTGACAATGGTATTTGATACCCAATTCAAAGTTATAACCTTTTTACTTTGCTACCTCAAATTTGATATAAAGGTTACAATCCTTTAGGCCTGTTTGTTTCCCCTTGCTTCCTTTTCATCTTTCTAATATGCTGCCGCAATTGCTTTGTTTGAAGAGTCAAGCAATAGAAAAGAAAAAACAAATGCGATTACTGAAAAGAATAGTAAAGCAAACCGCAGATATCTCACTTTTTTGCGTAGTCTATTTGGATTAACTAGAGCTATCTAATTTTTGAAAAAAGAAATTTGGCTAAATCAATAAAAAATTGGAGTCCAAAGTTAAGAATTAAAACACTAGGACTGATAAACCTTAAATTCAAATCTGTTGTTGATATATTACTGTCCTTATCGAATGCTTCGATAAAAATAATCATTACTGTGTTCTTACAATTAGTAATAGTTCTCTCTTTTCAGAATGGCTTGAACTCGACATCTGGACAAAAAATTTTACAGGTAACAACTAATAAAGCATCTAGTCTAACTGAATCTAACTCTGAAGCAACAAGCGAGAATAACTCAAACGGAGTCCAAATATTGAAAAATAGTTCATTTATTGACTCTGGCACCTTGCATGTGATTGGTGAAGTAATAAATAATCGTCCATCGACTGCCGTATTTGTCACAATTGTAGGAACTTTTTATGATGTTAATAATAAAGTGATAGGCATCCAATTTACATACACGAATCCAACAGACATAGGCCCCGGTAAAAAGGCGCCGTTCGAAATAATATTTGCGTCTGCAACCATTCTTATTTCTCTAATTGACCATTATAAGCTGCAAGTTAATTATGAATAGACTTGATAGTTTAACACCGTGATTTTATTTTATAATTCTAAAGGATTCAACCATTTTATCTGCAAATTTGATATTATGCGGGAGGCTTTGCGGATCGTCGTGGTATGAAAGTTCAAATAATTTTCCATTAACAATAGTAAAAATGTCAGAGTTAAAAAAATTACCAACAGTAAATTCGATCTTTAATCCATAATTTCCTCCAATAGAAACCTCATTTTGTCTAACTGGATTATAATCTATATCCAGTGAAGAAAGGAAATCTTGTCTCTGCTGGACATACTTTAGTATTGTATTTTTCAGTGACTTCATATCAGTGACATTATAGGGTTCAACTTCGTGAATCTGAACAACAAATATGGGCATGCTTCTATCCGATAACTTAAACCACACTATTTCAGGTGAAGATTTTTCATCTTCAACAACCAGCCAATTTGATGGATGTTGGATGGTAAAATTCATGCCATTATTATTATAAGTCAGAAAACTGTTTGCAATTTGACCATAAGATGAATTAATCAGGAAACAGACAAAAATTAGGCAAATCGAAATTGAAACACCATAAATCTTAATTTTATTCAATATGCGTTTGAAATTATGGCAACTAATAATGTTTACTACCGCGGTTGATATTCGAAATAACTGATCACGGTGTTACTTTTGGCAATTCCCTTTTAACTTCAGGATCACTAAATCCGTCTAACTCTTTTTGTCTTTCCATTTAATTTCGTTTCCTCCTGGTGGATTTAACATTAGTTTCATTTCTATCATCCTACCAAGCTTGCATCCTTCATACCTTTATTGTGGAACTGATTATGTTATTTCGATTTCCTGTTTCCCATGTCTGCCCATATGCGATAATTATTAACTTCTTGTTGTTTCCCGATATCACATTATAATTTCCTATTAGTTTTCCTTGTGAATGTTACATAATTTGCAGGTAAAAAATTGATCCTCTCATTTTAGTAACAACGATAAATTAATAGTTTGTTTTGAGTATTTCTCTACCATGAGTGACAAAATCCCAATAGATAGAGTTACTCTGAGCGACCTTATGAGAAGGCCGATAATAGCTAGAATTGTAACTATTCTAGATATAACAAGCCTATCAATTTTAGAGCTATTCGAATATGGGTTGACTCAAGGACATTAATTTCTCGATGGTAAATGGAGTCATTGCCTATGACAAGGCAGCAAAGAGTGTGAACACTGAAGAAACTGCGCTAGGAATTTCCCTAAGTGGTGATTACTATTACAACTTCCTAAATAGCAAAGTAACATTGACAGAGCTTGTCCTATATATTTTAGATTCTATAAAGAATAATCAAACATAAAAATAAGTCATCCGTTCCTAATGAGCAAATATCTGATGACGAAGATCCTCGTACTACAACTATTTCGCAAGCCCATCACTCTTGAAAGCGCCCGGTTATTAATTCAAATTTTTAATAGTCGAGGATAAAAAGTTGTTACTATTTCAGGTTGTGGTTGATTCCATATTAATTAGTTAAAAACGTGATAATGTAGCCAGAAGTCTTTCTTCTGAAGTGCATTAATTTTTGCAACTGTGATTATATGCACTTGCTAAATGAATCTCATACTGGTGGTAATGGCACCTAATTTCTAATTTGTCTTCTTTTAATTTCTTCAACAAGTTTATCAGGAATAGGTCTGCAAGAGCAAGTTTTCTGATGTTCCATATGCCAGACTATTCTTTGATCCATTGTTGGATTCTTAGGCATTCTATGCATTTTATGCCAATCCTTATTTACTCTCACAACTTATTAATCATAGTTACCAGGGTCACTGTAATATCTTCCGCTTACTAATCATTTACCTATAGAAGTGACATAAATTATCTTCATCTTTTATTTTTTTTCATGCCTTTTAAACTTGAGCTAGGATTCATTTTATATCATGCCTAATCTTTGCCTTTTCTTTCATAGAGAAATGAGACAAATACGACACTTATATATTTGGATAATCAAGAATTTTTGCAGCACACATGTTGGTAATAGATCAATTTAATATGCTAGGCGAAAATCATTTCTCATATGGTAATAAGCATAATCCAATATCGATACTAATAAGCAACCCAAACGAAAGACGGACGGTATTAAGAATGGAAAAGATCCCAAACATAGTATGGTCACTGCAAGTGATATTATGACGGGTATTCAACAAGAAATAGAATTTTGGAATATTTCCACATCAGAATTATTCGGACGGCTTGGCTCAAACAATACAAGTGGATTATCATCTTATCAGGCAAAAGAAAAGTTAACAACACATGGTAAGAATGTGGTGAAAGCAACTAAGAAGAAGGACTCGATTTCTCTTTTGATTTCTCAATTTAAGAGTCCAATCATTGTCATATTCATAGTTACTGCTGTAGTATCATTTTTTCTAGCTGAAGAGGAAGATTCGCTAATAATAATCGTAATAGTAGTCACAAGTGGACTTCTTGGGTTCTGGCAGGAAAAAGGGGCCAGTGATGCTGTTAACAAATTATTAGCAATTGTCCAACCAAAATGTAACGTAATTCGTGATGGAAAAATACAGCAAGTAATTTCTGAGAATGTAGTTCCAGGTGATCTGGCTTTATTCAAATCAGGAGACACTGTATCTGCAGACTGTCTCATCACAGAATGCAAGGACCTGTTTGTGAACGAAGCAACACTGACAGGTGAAAGCTATCCATCAGAAAAATGTATCTGCTCTCTACCGAAGGAAACCCCGTTAAGAGAGCGAGTGAATTGTCTTTTTATGGGAACGTTTATTGTCAGTGGAACAGCTAAGGCGATAATAGCAAGAACTGGAACGGAAACGGAATTGGGGAATATCTCTGAAAAGCTCAAGCATAGGGCTCCTGAAACAGAATTCGAGCACGGGGTAAAACGGTTTGGTTACTTCCTTTTAGAAATTACATTAATGCTAGTCATTTCCATCCTTGTAATCAATATTTATTTCCTTCGGCCAGTGTTGGACTCATTTCTTTTCTCACTAGCGTTAGCCATAGGACTAACACCACAGCTTCTCCCGGCAATTATAAGTGTTAGTCTTGCTCATGGTGCCAAACGTATGGCTGCAGAGAAAGTGATTGTGAAAAGGTTAGAAGCAATAGAAAATCTTGGTAGTATGAATATTCTTTGCGCTGACAAGACGGGAACATTAACTGCTGGGGAAGTAAAAGTGCATTCCGGCATAGATCTCGAAGGAAATCCTAGTCAGAAAGTTCTGCTTTACGCGTATGTTAACGCATTCTATGAAACAGGATTTGTAAACCCAATCGACAAGGCTATTAAGGAATTTCACAAATTTGATATTTCGCCTTATTCAAAAGTAGGTGAAGTGCCTTATGACTTTATTCGTAAGAGATTGAGCATTAGTGTTTCCGATAATGACTCATGCCTAATGGTAACGAAAGGTGCGTTGCAGAATGTGGTTTCCGCTTGCATCAATGCTGAATCTGCATCAGGACAGATATTGGAATTATCAAGTGTGGCAGAAGCGATCCAAAATAAGTATGAGGAACTAGGAAAGAAAGGCTTTCGTGTTTTGGGTGTATCTTACAAAATGATCGATATCTCCCGTAGTTCCATCAGCAAAGATGATGAAGTTAACATGACTTTTGCGGGATTCATTGTTCTCTTTGATCCCATCAAACCTGATGTGATTGAATCCATAAATGCGCTTAAGAAGCTTGGAATTTCCCTAAAGCTCATTACTGGCGACAATAAGCATGTTGCTGTCCACGTAGGAGAACGTGTTGGACTATCTAACCCGCGCGTAATTACAGGCTCGGATCTCAATCATATTAGTGTTGAAGCACTGGTAAAGCTGGTTACACATGTTGACATCTTTGCTGAAATAGCACCGAATCAGAAAGAGCAGATTATTTTGGCACTCAGGCGGAGAGCGGCTAACGTAGTCGGATACATGGGTGATGGAATTAACGACGCATCAGCGCTACATGCTGCTGATGCGGGTATCTCTGTCGACACTGCCGCCGACCCGTTAAAGGAAGCTGCCGATTTTGTACTACTTGAGAAGAACTTGAATGTCTTGGTAAAGGGAGTTCAAGAAGGACGAAGGACCTTTGCTAATACACTAAAATATGTCTTCATGGCGACTAGTGCAAATTTTGGCAATATGTTCAGTATGGCCGGCGCCTCTTTCTTTTTGTCATACCTTCCTTTACTTCCTAAGCAGATCCTATTCCTGAATCTCCTAACAGACTTTCCTGAAATGACAATTTCTACCGATAACGTAGATCCAGAAAGTGTAGAGAGCCCTCGGCGATGGGATCTCAAATTTATTTCTAAATTCATGCTAGTTTTCGGCCTTTTAAGCACGGTGTTTGATTATGTCACATTTGCAGTTCTTATTTTTCTACTACATGCAAATACAGATGAGTTCAGATCAACATGGTTTACTGAATCCCTTATTTCGGCTTCAATAGTAGTCCTTGTAATTAGAACTAGAAGACCGTTGTTTAATAGCAAACCACGAAAATATTTGGTATTGGCAATTCTGGCTGTAGTTGGTTTAACTTTTGCAATACCTATAACTCCATTGGGTCAATTGTTTGAACTAAAATCACTTTCGATCACCTATCTAATTGCAGTTTCGTTAATTGTGCTATCCTATATCTTAACTGCAGAGGTGGTAAAGAAAATATTTTACAAAAGGACTAAATCCTAATTGCTGTAAGTCATGTCCCCTCAATCATCATCATGTGGATCCGCCATCATTTTTAATTACGTTATTACTTGATAAATTGTCAAAACATCTAATACCAGTGCCTCTAAGAATTTTAGGTACCATTCATGGTTCCATAGTATACAATTCAACATACGAGCAATAATTCATCAGAATTTCTCAATTTAGGAGCTAGTATTTCCTAATCTTCTTTTTGGTCCAAAAACACCGGCCATAATGCTTTCAATTCCAACTATCTTAATATCTCTATATTGTTGCCTCGCCGTAATACGAATAAAAAAGGGAGAAAATGAATCGTTGTTGAGATTGAATTAATATTTCATCTATTGGTCAGCAGTGTCTGGATTACCTTCTCTGCTATGACTGTTGAAGCAAGCTCCTGCGCTTCTTTTGTTTGAGCAGCAATATGAGGAGTGCAAATGATGTTTGGCAGTCGTAATAACTCGGTGTTGGTTGGAGGCTCTACCTCGAAAACATCAAGTGCTGCTCCAGCAATTCTTTTTTCGCTTAAGGCAGCAAACAAAGACTGCTCATCTATTATTTCTCCTCTAGATGTGTTGATTAGAAAGGCGGTTGATTTCATATACGACAATGTTTCTGAATTTATCAAATGCTTAGTTTCAGCACTTAATGGTACATGACATGTGACAAAGTCTGAATTTTCAAGTAGTGTCTTTAAATCCGTTTTTATCATTCCTACTTCTCTAACATATTCTTGATTTATGGGAAAAATATCATATCCTATAATGTTCATACGGAGACATTTTGCTATTCTACCGACATTTCTTCCTATATTTCCTACCCCGATTATTCCCAAATATTTTCCTCGGAGCTCGCTACCAATGAGTTCTTTTTTTAACCATTTACCTACCTTAATCCCATCGTTGGCCTTTGGAATATTTCTGCACAGCGATAACATATGGCCTATTACAAGCTCTGATACTGCATTCATTGCAGCCTCGGCAGCATTCAAAACCTTAATTCCTTTAGTATCCGCATAATTCGTATCGATATTATCCAATCCTACACCTACTCTGGCAATGATTTTGACGCATGGAGCTGCGTCAATTATGTCCTTTGTTATCTTGGTTCTGCTTCTAACTATTATTACATCATAGTCTCTTACAGAAGTTATTAATTCATCATGCTCAATATCGGGTTTGTAATCGACAACCAAGCCCGCTTTTTTCAATGTAGATATTCCTATTTCATCTATGGCATCGCAGATAATTATTCGGCCCTCCACCTGCATGAGATTATGCAAATTGTAAGTCTTATAATTTGGTTGCTAAATCAATGCAATTACTTGTGGCTAGAGTTAGAAATGACTTAACTAATTTGTAACAGTTTAGATTTTCGATAAAAGTTGTATATCATTGGTATGTTTTTTCTTCCAAGCATGTAATCGAATTAGTTCTCCTATATACAATTCAAGAAATATAGGTTATGCAAAACTTAGAGTTAGAGCAAGATGATAAGGACAAGTATGATGATAGTAACGACAAACTAAAGACTATAGTTGTATCAAAAAAGAACTACGACAGACTAAAGAACTTACGTTTTTGTGGTGACAGTTTCAATGCTGTTATTGGCAGACTACTAGAAAAAGTGGAGGGTATCTAAGTAAATGTCTACTAAATTAGAATCCGAGACTTTTGCAGGTAAATCGATGCAAGCCTGGAGGGAAGCATCGAATCAAGCAGGATCAGTATTAAGAGCGCCAGAGGCCCTAGATTCAGGAGATTATCCGCAGGATATTTACAGTTCACTTAGACTTTTTAGAAGAAACATAGCAATAACAAAAAATCATAAAAAGATTATCACAACTATGTCTAGGCAATTAGTAACAATTAAGGATGATAGGGGTAAGCCGCGGAAAGTCGAATATCTCACCTACCAGGGATATTATGCCGGTACAACTCACAAGGGACAAGAATTTCATTCTAATTTTGAGATTGGCAAGTATAAGAGGCCAAAGATAGTACCTAATGATAATATTAGATATGATCCAAAGACAGGGATCCTATTGGTAACGAAAAGATACTAGGAGGTTCAGAGATAATATTTGAAATTGAAGTACCAAAGACGAAGGAAGCCAGGAAGAAATTAATAGATTCCATATTAGGAGATGACAATTATCCAGATAATGTTCTATACTATGTAAGACACCTCAACGAATCGAACTATGAGCAATCAAGAGATGCAAGTTTTTCATATGAGGAATTTTGCAATCTTTCAATTGAAGAGTTAATAGATACAAGTCAAAAAGGCGCTGGTTCAAGGTCAAACCCATATTACATAGACAAAGAAGAACAATTAAGATACAAGAAAACTGACACGCCGGTAACATCAAAAAGTAACAAGGATGCATATCAATAGGTTCCATAGAGATGACAGACGGATCTGATACATACCAAATTCTCTTGTTAACTTGTGCTCGAGTACTCATTTCTGTATATTAGGATCATAAATTCATCGTGGTATAATCGAGTTTGATATAAAAATGAACGAAGAAAAAGAAGAGTTAGATGTTCAAGAAACTAGGCGAATATTAGGCCCAAAATAGTACAATGATAATTGGGATTTAGTAAATTATACCTCAGAGTTAAGAGATAATAAAGGTAGATTTTTTGCATTTGTAGACTTTAATGAAGATGAAGGTAAAGTAAGAGAATGTCCACATCGTCTTGAGTATGAAATTCACAATAAACTAAAACCTAGAATAGTAAAGAAAGGTGAAGTAAGACCTCCAGACTATGATGACTTTGTTCAATGCTGGGAATGTGGAAATGTATTCCCTATTTACCAATCATATCCAGAATCAGAAATAAAAGATTCAGTAGAAACAACTGATAATCCATTTGAAAATGAATCTATCTTTCTAAGTACAGATAGCGGAGCAACACAACGGCGTAAAAGAGAGAGAAAGGAGCACTATAGAAAAGGTGTTCATAAATACAGATCTAAAAGAATTGATTATGAAGAAAAAGAAGATTCCGATATTCAAGCAGAGATAGATAGACACGTTACTGACAACGTGCAGATTATTCAATAGGATCCCTGTTACCAGAAACATAAAAGTGAATTAGATAAACGATTACAAAATATAATCGTACACTGAAGAATGACCTTGTTTATATCTGTTCAGCACCTATCCTATTTTTCTGTCGAATTTTTGAGTTCCTCAAATCTATGGAATGTGCTCTAGGTATCTCCTTTTCTATACTCGATGTGGTCGTATTTGCAGTATCCGCATTTTCCTCTGTCACAATATTTGTAGAACCAGTTTTCGAAAACGTATAATTTACAGCGCCCTCATGTATTATTTTTATTCGTTTTTTGTTTTTTACCAATTTTATTTATGCTCAATGCCAATATCGTAAAAATATTATAAAAATTTTTCTTATTAAATTCTGATGGGAGGTTGTTTTACCGAGTTATGCAGCAGATAAACCAATTCTCCCATCAGATTGATAAGGAACGTAATATTTTGAAACACCAGATTATAAATAATTATCTCTGACATGTACAGGTTCAAATTAACTTATAACGGTTCAGATAACGTTCAGGTAATTCAATATTCTTACTGAAAATTATCTTTACTGATAATGATCAAATGTCTTTTGATTCCCATCTTTTGTATTTGTATCCCAAATTGGAATTGCGGCACACTCTTTACACTCCAAATAGACATCTTCCCTATTCTGCTTACTCAAAACTTTACTTAGTTGCTTGGCTATTATCCTTCGCTTCCCGCATACACTGCAAGTTGAGAGATTGCCTACTAGACTCATTTTAAATCTGATTGTTATTAATATCGGACAGGCGATATAAAACTTTATTTTGTCTTTCGACTGATATTCAAGCAGCAATTGATAAAGGCTTGGCAGTAAATGTCTTGTATGACTCTAGTAGATAAAGAAGATTTAATAGATTTCACTTTCTAAGAGAAACATGAAGACCCTTTATTCTGTAATGGCAATACTGGCCGCATCGACTATTATCGGAATTGTAACTATTGGCAATCAGCAAGTCTATGCACCTAGAAGTTGTGGAAGTTGTGCAGAATTCCAAAAACTGACAGATGAATTTGAAAAGAATGTAATAGATGCTGCATCCGTCAACCCACCTGATCCAGACAGAATACAAACGTTGGTTGGTGAATACAGCGATGAAGTCCTGAAATTATTCCCATCTACATCACCATAGTTAAATTATAACTGATGAGAGGGGTTAATTTGATTTAATGAACAAGAAGCAACCAAAATTCCCACCAGTTGGTGTTTAGAGTTAATTTTTTTGGCACTACATATTATAAAAGGGCTTTAGTAGAAAGTTGTATGAATTTGTAAGTTTGCTGAGTTTATTTTACCCAAACTCTTAACATCATCAGTGAAATATTTGAAATCTCTAATTCGATTCTAACAGATGGAAACAAATTCAAAATTATACCGTCTCTGAATTTGCCTCTCGGAAGGTTTTGAACATACGGAATAGGGCCATAACAAATAGGCCTATTGATGCTCCTTATCACTAGCGATATACATAAGAACGTTTAAGAGAGTTGGTTGGGATATACAAGTATGGATCACCAAAAGAAACTTTT
Source organism: Nitrososphaeraceae archaeon (assembly GCA_035454925.1). Taxonomy (GTDB): domain Archaea; phylum Thermoproteota; class Nitrososphaeria; order Nitrososphaerales; family Nitrososphaeraceae; genus TA-21. Next base: position 20,428 of record DATIFZ010000050.1, on the reverse strand, counting down.
CAACAATATTGGCGATTCTGTGGAGATAAAAGGGGACGGCCATGGCGTGACAGTGACAGTCCAATATACGACTAAGGTCGAGCCAACAAAGTTATCGGCGCTGGACAACTTTAATGAAATTGTCTCGGTTTATGAAAAGACGGGCTTTACCGAAGAGCCAAAGCAATAGTCGTTTTTATAACCCATAACTTGTTTGACTCTTGGAGAAAGTAACGTTCATGTCATACAATAGCAGCCGTTCAGGTTTGTCCTTAATCCATAACGTCATAAAATCATTAAGATAAATCAAAACTGACGGGTCCACCGAGAGATAGAAGACCAATATGTCGAGGACCCATCAGATGCTTCGATTTTGGATCATTCTACGAGAGACCAAACTATAAAAAGTCACCTGATTTTCGGTACAAAGATCTGGCGGGTCATTTTGATCGATGTCAGAAGACCCAAGGTTTATTTTATTATGATGCCAATGGATTCTAGTTTTTTTAACACCATATTCAACGTAATTTCCTTGTTTGACATCTCCATTTCTTGATTACAATGAATGCACGAATTTAGATATGATTTTGTCATACTCACATCAACAGTACGGTCAAATTTCTATTAAAAACTACTACCGAGTCTTTTTGAAAAATCATTATTCAATTATACTATTATCATTTATTGCTATTTTTCTTAATTGTTTGTAGTGTTCAAAGATAATCGACATAAGAATTGGATGCAATAACACAGGCTTGCAAACCATTCCTCCAGAAGTGTTATACAATTTTGAAATAGAGATCATTTCATCAAAAGTCTTTCTTTCACTCTTATCCAATTGCTCTCTAAATATTTTCCACTTTCTCCTTTCTCTTTCAGATGCAACTCTATAAGAAGGAACTGTTCTGCCCATAATCCATAATTACAAATTATTGAATTTAAAATCTAAAACACTGGGAAGGCCCGGAGGGATGAAGAAGATATTTTTAATAAATGGAAATTTTAAACAAAGTTTCTTGAGCCAATTTGATAAGTGCGTCTGCGGGCATCGAAGACTACATCATTTCCGAATGGTACCCACGAATCCCCTATCAGAATGCAAAAAATGTAAATGCTTGAAATTTAAAATTATTAGGTAGTTTACAGCGCTTTATCCATGTTAGTATCGCCCTTGTAATAAGGTTTAATCGTGTTCCTTTTTCTTGTTATGATTATGTTTCTATATGATAGCTTTAAAATGAAGTTTAGCGAGTCACTAACCACAATGATGCAAACAAAACTACTCCTACTATTATTCATTGCCTCTGCAGCCTTACTGGTATCAGGAGTTATACCAAACAGCGTCGTGGCAAATCAATATTCGCAAGATAAACAGGGATATTCTTACCATGACGAAATGAAGCCAGGATCGTATGGTTTTGGAACTATTGCGAGTTTACAAAATGATGAAAATGGTACTCCTACATGGATAGTTTCAGGTTTTTACAAAGGCAACGTATCAATGCATAATGATGGAAACAGTACGGGCAATCTTCAAAATGCAACTTTGAAAGCCAAATTTAACATGGTAATGATAAATGGATCTGCCATGCACGATCACAGGATCTATAACTTTACACTCACAGATATGTCAATGCCAAATAACTCTACAACGGTGTTTAACGGAACTGCTACTGTAACCATGAGACAAGGACCAGTACATGATGTCCCACTCAGCATCAAAGCAATGGATAACAATGCCGTAAGTATTTGGGTAGATCCAACTAAAACACAAAACCACTTTGGGAACACACCAATATTTGGTACAATAGATAAACTATTGGAAGTACAGAAGTAGACTGAAGAGTATTCGCTATTCTCAGTTACTGCCCATTATTTTTATTCTATGTTATAGACTTTCAATGAAAGCTTAAGCGCATCTGAACTGAAAATAATGCAGAAACTTTATTCTGAATAATATTTAGAATCTATCCGTCCGAATTCATATAAATCAAATCATTCTGTAGGAAGTAAATGAATTTAGATTCAAAGATGTTACTTGTCCTTTCAATAGTTCTAATTATCGGCGCGGTGATTGGTGCTTCTGCAGCAAGGGTATTCGCAGATGACCCATTCAAAAATATAGGGAAGATCGACGATGATACGCTGCCTTTTGGCGTTTCTGACAAGGTAAGGATATTTACCTATCCCCATTCAGTGATGAAAGATTAATAAAATCCACATTCCAGTCGTCTTTTATTCAATATTGTAACCTTTCAAACTTAGCCTTAATGCGTCTAAAATGTCATTGTATGAAGTTTGTTCTTTCTTTAGGTTCAACTCCTCCGCATATGCTGTACGGAGACTAGTTAGTGATTTGTCGTTGTGCTCATTAATTGCGAAGTAATTTTTGCATGATATAATATCATATATCAATACTAACAAAGGAACTAATTAATTATTAAATTCCTAACTTAAAACATAAAATTTATCCCCTGATATACTCTTGTATTAAGAATTTCTAAACAGGTAGAGATTATTTACGTCATTTGTAGCTAGAGTTAGAAATTATTTCGGCAATTGCAGCATCAACATAGTACTTTTGCTTCCCTTGCAAATCATTTATTTCCCATGCAAAATGACTGCCACCAGTATTAGTAATATCCGTATGGCCGATAATTTTTCCAATATTGTTTTGTTCCGGATTTGAATTATACACATTCCCATCAGACTTTACATAAACATAGTGGGGAGGTTTGTCTAACCGGTCTTCTGATATATTGTAACTGGTTACTACTCTTGCTATGGCCACATCTGGAGAAATTGGTAACCTCGACAACGATGGTCGATTTTGAGAATCCTGGAGACCCAAAAAAACAACAAGTGTTACCAATATTCCAAAGGATACGGTAATTAAGATCCTTTTATTCACCAACTAATCGACTCCACTCTATACATTGATTGATAGACTGATTGACCGATTGAATTAAACACGAAAACATATCAATATCACGCCGATTAATTTATCGATTATTCTTTTGAACCAAGAATATTTTTCTTTGAAAGAGCAATATCCAGCTCTTCTTTTGTCATCAGTCCTTTTTCAAGGATCAATTCTTTTATACTCTTGTTGGTTGTCATAGATTCCTTGTATATCTCATAAGCCTTGAGGTATCCTATATGCGGATTGAGCAGAGTGACCAATATGGGACTTTTTTCTACAAACGAAGCCAGTTTCTGCTCATTTGCTTTCAATCCGTCTATCATATTTGTTGCATAAACTCCCAGAAAGTTTTTTAACATATCAGTCGATTCCAACATGTCTTTTATCATTCCTGGTAACATTACATTTAATTCAAATTGACCTGACTGAGCAGCAAGAGCAACGGAAACATCGTTACCTACTATTATAAAACAAATCATATTAAGACACTCCGACAGCGATGGATTTACTTTACCTGGCATTATAGACGAACCAGCATGTACCGCAGGTATTGTAATTTCAGAAAATCCTGCTATAGGACCTGATGCCATTAATCTTAAGTCATTTGACATTTTTATTAATTCAATTGCAATGTTCCTCAAAACAGAAGAACACATTGTGATGTCAAATTTACTCTGTAACGAAAAGAAATAGTTCTGTGAAGGCTTTAAATTCAATCCAGAAACCTGGGATAGATATTTGATCACCCGCTTACTGTAGCCTGGAGGTGCGTTAGCTCCTGTCCCGACAGCCGTTCCTCCAAGCCCAACATATTCTAAATCAGAACTTGTATCGACAATCTTATCCAAACCTCGCTTAAGGGAAAAGGCATATTCACTAAATTCCTCACCAAGGGTAACGGGTATCGCATCCATTAGGTGAGTTCGGCCTATCTTAATGACATCTTTAAATTCCACCCCTTTTTTTTCAAGTGAAGATATGAGTAAATTAAGTGATTCTTCAACTTCTTTCAAATTCATCAATAACGCAATATGCATCGCTGTTGGAAATGTATCGTTACTGGATTGAGACATATTTACATCATCGTTTGGACTAATAAATGAATAATCACCAATTTTGTGTCCACTAATTTCAAGAGCCTTGTTGGCGATAACTTCGTTTGCATTCATGTTAAATGCCGTTCCTGCGCCTGAATTAATTGCATCCACAATAAATTCACCCAATAAATCTCCGGATAGAATTTTATCACATGCCTTTACTATTGCATCGGCTTTTTCACCAGTTAAAATCTTCAAATCTCTGTTTGCCAGTGCTGCAGAACGCTTTATCATTACAAACGCCCTTATCATATTCAAGTGTGACCTTTGACCTGTTACTTTGTATTGGTTAGAAGCTCTCACAGTGAATGGTCCATAATATGCATTAGCGGGAACTTTGACTTCTCCTAAAGAGTCTTTGTCTACGCGATACGACTCCATAAACACAAAAACCAGCAATGATCTAATAAATCAATCGACTCTGCATAATGACTAATCAATACATGAAAATAATATACATTAGACGAACGCAAGTGTCCCAGTGCTATTACCACAAACGGCTACTTTACTCTCCAATAATTTTGACTAGCACGCGCTTGTTTCGACAACCATCAAACTCTCCGTAAAAGATTTGCTCCCAAGGTCCAAAATCAAGCTTACCCTTAGTGACGGCTATTACTGCTTCTCGCCCCATTACTTGACGTTTCAGATGAGCATCTGCGTTATCTTCTCCAGTATCATTATGCAAATACTGTCTAATGGGTAAATGAGGTGAAAGTTTCTCAAGCCATCTTTCAAAATCGGAGTGTAAACCCCCTTCATCATCATTAATAAAAATGCTTGATGTAATATGCATCGAATTAACCAAACAAAGACCTTCACTAATTTTCGAGCCCTGCACAATTTTTTCTATCTCAGGTGTTATATTTACCAATTTGAATCTCTTCTCAACATGAAATGTCAAATACTTTGTAACCGATTTCATAATACTGGAAAATCAAATTTAATATTTAAATTTCTTATTCATATCAATAAAAAAACTCTTATTACAAATACTAAATATTTCAAAACGCTAAAAAAATGCTAAGAAATAGATTTGATGCTAAAGATAAATTACTCATATCAATAATTGCAACTGCAATTGTCTTTGTGTTTCTTGTAGCATTTGAAACGAGTGAAAATAACATCTCATTTGGTCAAACAGATCGGTTTTCTAAATCTGAAAATGCTTCAAAAAGCCAAGCAATCTTACAGTTTCAAACTCAATTTTGTGGACTGAATTCTACTCTCAATAAAAACTCATTTATTACCGAATATTTACTTCCGCAGAAATGCGAAATGCCGTTAGGTATTTTGGCAGATAATGATTCAGTTTGGTATGTATCCACCAAATTAGGGACCCTTGGTAAATTTGATGTTAACAATAACAAAAGTGAAGAGTTTAGGGTCCCTGTTTGGGATAGCCGATCAAAACCCACTGACATGTCACAAACTTGGGATATCAAGACAGATTCAAAAGGAAATATCTGGTTCACTGATGAAAAACAAAATGGAATATGGAAATATGAACAAGAAAATAAGAATTTTAGTTTCTTTCCTGTACCGGAACGACCTTCAGCATTTGGTACAATCTATCCTGTTTCAATTGCATTCAACGGTGATGATGAAATCTATTTCGTAGGCATTCGATCAAAATCCCTTTGGTCGGCAAATGTCTCAGATTTAAAAAATATGACTCCGCAAGGTATTTCCAATATTTCTATTCCACTGTCATCATTCAGTGGAATAGATCCAGACTTAGTAAGTACTGGTTCAATTGACATAGACAGGGACCGAAATGTCATTTGGTTATCAGTACTCGCCTTCGGCGTTAAGGGCCAATTGTTCAAGTTTGATCTTGCTACAAAGATATTCACCCCCTACGAGTTACCTGAACATTTTGACTCGCCGGTGGGAATTGCTATTGATGAAAAGGGTAACCCCTGGATAACTGATCATGGAACCAGTATTTTCTTTAGGGTTAATTCTACCAATGGCAAAATTTCGGAATTTACTACATCGCCGCTTTCGCGGATCTCAACAAACATTCCAAAGGATTTCAGCTATACCTTGCCTTACTGGATCAGGGTGGATGTAAAGGGGAATCTTTGGTTTAACGAACATATTGGTAACAAAATAGCAAAATTCAACCCTACTAATGGAACGTTAGTTGAATATTGGATACCTACACAGAATAGCTTGTGGGCGCCCTGTGCTCCTAATGAAAGTTCTTGTGGCATATCTAACACTCTTCAGTTTTCGATAGGAAAAAATAACCAAGTGTGGTTTTCAGAATGGACAGAAAACAAACTCGGCATGTTGAATGGTTCAAAACCGCTATCATTTGTTGTGAGCAGTAGCTCCAAGGAATTCAATATCAAACGTGGAGAAACTGTTGAAATACCCCTGGTCGTATCGGCTAACCATCAAGTAGACCTCAAAATGACTGCTTCATCTACGTTTACGAATACAGGGAATTTTGGAAACTCCTCTTTTTCGTTCAGCCAAGATTCATTCTCTATGGGTCGAGGTGAAACAAAGAATGTTACTTTCTTACTTACTCCTTCAGCAGATCTAGAAAATCGTGAGTATACCTTGATGATAGGAGCAGAAAATAATGAAATGTCCTATCTTAATTCAATAAAAGTACATGTTTCGTAAACTAGTTGGCCCTTTCGAGAGCTTCTATCCCCGGCATTTTATCTCCCGCCAGAAATCTGAGAGTTGCCCCACCTCCGGTTGATAAATGAGTTACCTCATTTTCTGAGACTCCTGATTTTTTGAGAGCAGCTATGGAATCACCACCACCCACAAGTGTCATTGCCCCCCTCCAAAAAGCTAGAGCCATGCTCTTTGCTACACTCATAGTCCCCGCAGAGAATTGACTGACTTCGAACATTCCCATCGGCCCATTCCAAAAAATGGTACCAAATCCGTTCCCTCCGATTTCAGAAGAATACATCATAGAAGTTTCATTACCAATATCAAATCCACTCATTCCGTCTGGTATATCACCTGTAACGCTTAAAAAAGAGTTTTCCTCAGACGAGACTATATGATCAACTGGAAGGAGTATTTTTTCACCATGTGACGAAAGTGCTTTTTTCACCCAATCATAGTGTTCCTCGTCAAATAGCGAATTACCAATTTTAAATCCTTTTGCCTTTAGGAACGTATAGGCAGCTCCGCCACCAATCAGTAATTTATCCGCCTTCGGTAGTAAATTTTCCAAAGCTCCGATTTTATCCTTAATTTTAGAACCTCCGATTACAAGTGTAAATGGCTTTTTTGGATTATATCTTATCATTGAAAGATATTCTATTTCTTTTTTTAAACTAAATCCTGCCAATCGGATTTCAAAATTTTTTACAGCCCCATACGTTGAAGCATGTTTTCTGTGAGATGTACTGAATGCATCATTAACATACACATCGGCTAATGATGATAAGGAGTTGGAAAATTCAGGGTCATTATTCTGCTCCTCTGGATAGTATCTCAGATTTTCTAAAAGTAAAATACTGCCATAATTTATCTTGTCGATCTTGGCCTGCACCTCAGGACCAATGCAGTCATCAGCAAAGTCAACATTTCTGTTGATAATTTCTTTCAATCTCATAGCTACTGGAGCAAGAGTATTGTTCTGATCACGGAGTTTAGGTCTGCCAAGATGAGAAACCAGGATGACCTTTGCCCCCCTCTTAACAAGATATTCAATAGTAGGAATTGCACTCCTAATTCGGTAATCTTCAGTAACAGTACCGTTGTTAATCGTTGTATTGAAGTCTACTCTTACTAGGACTTTCTTTCCATAATATTGAATATCATCAAGGTCTGATATAGATCTGAGCATCTATTTCCAACTATCGTTTTTATGTACTAGTAGGATAAACTTTTCTACTACTTTTAGGACTATTGGTAGAATTGCAACTTTTTCAGAGATATGGCTAAGTGTATAGATTGGTGTCCGACTTTCGAATTTCTATTGTAACTTTATCGCCTACTCTAATTCCAATATCCTCGTACTCCCTGACACTGATTTTGAAAGTTGGAGAATCACTAGCACCTCCTCCAGACATCATTCTAGAGATATTCCCCATAGCTTTTGGAAGATTTTTCATCATGTCTTCTGGCGACGAAAATGCCATAACATTTGAACCGAATGGGTTCATTGGCTTATCGGTTTTGTAATCATTAGGGTCACTGAAACCAACATAGACATAAGGACCTCCATCCTGTGCAGCTTCTATACGTGCCACAATAAAGTCTTTTTTCATACTTGCCATATTACTTATTGTCCTATAGCATATAATTGCCTTTCCATTAAATATTTGTAGGCCAGAAAGAGCTAATCTAAAAAAGATCTTGCTTATTTTGTCATGGGATAGGAACTAAGATACTTTGCATCTTTTAGATTGTAATGTCTGATTTCCAAGTCCGTGTTACGGACGTACTATGTTTTAGGAAGTTAGAATAGTAATCTCTTGATTCTCGTTGCTTAAATTTGAATTGATTTTTGTTTAACTAATCTATATTTTACCAAATCGTAGTAATTAATTTACATTGCAAGCCATATCCATTTTCAATAATGAAGTAATGATGGTTAGTGATTTGTAGAAAATCACGTAAGATACTGCATATTCAAAATAAATCTTGATATGCGTCAGGGGATTTACATACGATATTAATTGTCCTGAACGCTCTGGCTTTTTAATGAAGTTATCTTGACACTTGTCGGACAGCCTAATTTACTTGATGCAACTTTGAAACCATCCTTTGCCAGCTGGAGGTTTGCCTTTGAAACATATGCTTCAAATATCGACTGATCTGGATTTACCCTGGCAGCAAGGCCGGTGGCCTTACCAAATGCTCTCCTCATTCCCTCCTGCAATCTGTCTGCACCAGCAGTAGCAATCATTTTATTTTCGCGCAGGACCAGGTGCGGATAAACAGTAAGCCTGGAAAAAAAACTCATATCTCCTGCTTGGGACATTCTCTTATTTGCAGCCAGCCTTGCTGACTCAAGAGCATTGTGTCTAATCTGCATTTTCTCACTAACAATCAATTCAAGCTTATAGTCATAATCTGCTTTTGATTGCCCTGACGAAAACCTTGCAATTTTAAGCTGAGGTTTCCCAGAAATGTATTCTCTCCTTACATAGGGCATTCCTTTAGTTTCTCTATAGTTAACTCCTTTCACAATTAATGACCTGTTTTAATACTTAAATGCCTCTTTCAGAGTGATTTAATCGTTATGTCTTCCGAAGCAGATCAAAACGGTGAATTCCAGAATCTCATCGAGGGGACCTTAACAAGAAAATGCTTGACAAAGATTAAAGACTCAAGATCCCAAGATCAGCTTCGCAATAAAGGATTTGGCGACAAAGACGATAATAATTATTTGTTAGAAACCTACGAAGCTCTCTACCTTCTCTACCTTAACAAGTTAATCATAACAAATGGGAGTGTGGTCAGCTTCAGCGATCTTCTCAAACACGTATTAAGATATGATAAGGATATTGTTACAAAATTTTTAGTATATAGAGACTTAAGGAGCAGGGGATACGTTGCAAAAGAAGGGTTTGGATTCGGTGCAGATTTCAGAGTGTACGAAAGAGGTGGATATGAAAAGAAACAGGCAAAATTTGTCATCTTTTGTGTTAATGAAGGTATTAATGTTAATGTCGGTGAGCTCTCAAAAAATGTTCGTGAAATAGAAACAATGGGGAAAAGTGCAATAGCTGCAGTAGTTGAAAGACGTGGTGAAGTAATTTATTATAAACTCAGTAATATGAGGTTTAATGAAAATAAAAACAAAAAATTACTCTGACACTAAAGGAAAGTAAATAGTTAAATAAAAAGGGTCTGAAATGCTAAATGTAAGGAGTGTCATTTAAGGAGATCTACTGTCAAGACTGCAAAATAATTTTGGCTAGATACAATGAAGATTATTTCTCCGAATCCAATATTGATGAATTATCTAAACTTCATTACTACTACCATGTCAAAGAAGGTCATTCTGTAATAATCCGGAAAAAAAACAACAATGACAAGTCATTAGTTCTTTAAGAAAAACAGAATTACATTAGAAGCAAGAATAATATCTTCGCAGACCTGTCATTTCAAGTACTACAAGATAATGATGACATTGGTAGTCCCCCTATAACACTTGAGCTAAATCAAGTGTAGATGAAGAGATTTTACCGGACTGCAGAATCTTGTAGTGTGAATGCTCCGACCGGGATTTGAACCCGGGATCTCCGCCTTGAGAGGGCGAAATGCTTAACCGGACTACACCATCGGAGCGATAGAAAATTGGATTATTTTCTTCATATAAAACTTATGCTCGCTATCTTATAGTCTTTGGTATGGACTCTATACTGTTGATCCTAAAAGAAACATTTCCAGTGGAATTTGTTTCCAAGCAAAAACTGGATATTGCCATGATGTACATTTTGCCACGTAGTGATGTTATTAGAACCTCATTTACCTGCTCTAGTCTGATTTATAAAGTTCTTTGACTCATATGATCATGATGGCGTCTGTAGAAATAATTGGTAAAGAAGCTGAGCTATTCACAGAGCTACAAAATGGCAGAATTCGATGTACTGCCTGCGCCAGAAAATGTGAAATTCCCGAAGGTAAAATAGGCCTTTGTGGAATTAGAGGTGTCAATCACAAGAAATTGTGGCTATATGTCTACGGAAGGGTAATTGCAGGACATGTAGATCCGATTGAGAAGAAGCCTGTAATTCATTACAACCCGGGCTCATCGATATATTCAATTGCTACGACAGGATGCAATTGGCTTTGTAAGTACTGTCAAAACTTTGACATCTCTCAGAGAAGAAAAATAGAAGGAACTGAAATGACTCCCTCCGAGGTTGTGGAAACGGCACAACTTTACGGTGCGCAAGGTATCGCTTATACTTATAATGAGCCATCAATTTTTATGGAATTTGCAAAGGACTGTGGTATTGAAGCACATAAGAAAGGAATTTTTAACATTTTTGTGTCTAACGGATATGATACTCCTGAATCAGTTAATATGATGTCAAAATTTTTGGACTCTATTACTGTTGATTTTAAGGGAAGTGGAAATCAAGAATTTGTAAGACGCTACATAGGAATTCCTAATTCAGATCCGATATTTTCAACTCTAAAGGAAATAAAATCAAAAACGGATATTCATATAGAGATAACTGATCTTATCGTTCCTCAAGTCGGTGACAAATTGGATTCTGCACGACAGCTTTGCAAGTTTGTTTATGATGAGCTAGGACCTGACACTCCGATCCATTTTTTGCGATTTCACCCAGACTACAAGATGATGGAGTTTGAATCAACTCCTGTTTTGATTCTGGAAAAACATTATGAAATAGCTAAACAAGTTGGATTGAACTACGCGTACATTGGCAATGTCCCAGGACATAAGTTGGAAAGCACTTACTGTCCTGAATGTAATAATTTAGTAATTCAAAGATATGGATTCAATATTGAGGGATGGAACTTGGATGATAGAAATTGTTGCAAACAATGTGGGAAGAACATCCCTATTGTTGGATCTCTTCAAAAGAAAAGCAAGCGATGGTTTCCATTTATAGAATAATTTACTCATCAAATCTAGTCGCAAAACTGCAGAATGATGATTAAATTAGGTATTTTATAACATTTGAAATTCCTGACATCGATTAATTTAATCATTCAATTTGGCAATCTACTGACCTTTCTGTAAATCTATATTATGGCAAACACAAGGATATTAGTGAATTTCATTCGTCAGTCAAGTTCTCATGCATTTAGGAAGGTTTTTGGCAAAGGCGTAACATACCATAGTAAACATTGACTGAATTAATTCCTGTGACCCGGGACTATGTTGCTAGCCGGGTAACGCCCAGATATGAAAATTGTAGGAAAGGGGATAATGGCATAGTGCTTGTCGTAGGCGGTAGTAGTCTGTATCATGGTGCTCCGTTGTTGGCATCATTAACTGCGCTACGTACTGGCGTTGACTTGGTTTATACCGCAGTTCCTAAAACAATTATCAATTCTATAAGATCCCACTCGCCAAATCTCATTGCCTTGCCGATGGTAGATAACTCTCTTACAGTTGGATCTGCAAATCGTTTAGTTATGCGTCTACCCAAAATACCTAACACTGCTACTATTGGAATGGGGATGACAATATCCAAGGCTGAAGCGTTAAACTCCCTTATCAAGAAACTTAAGGAAAAGGGAATAAAACTAGTACTTGATGCTTCCTCGCTAATTCCGCAAGTAGTTAAAGAAATCACAGAAACTGATACCATAGTAACACCACATGCAGGTGAATTCAAAAGAATTTTTGATGAAGATGTGGGAATCAATGAAGAACAAATTACATCAACCGTTTCAAGAATGGCTACGAAGTATAAGGTTACTGTAATGCTAAAGGGATGGTTAAATATTATCGCTGACCCGACAGGAAAAGTTGCATCAATAAGAAGGAGTACTCCTGCTATGACTGTTGGAGGAACCGGAGATGTGCTTGCGGGCCTCATAGCTGCGCTTTATTCAAAGATGAACTCACCTTTTGATGCTTCTGCTCTTGCAGTATATTTCAATGGGATGGCTGCCACTGCAGCAACTGAAAAGGTTGGTCTTCATTTAGTAGCCACGGATTTGATAGAAAAACTCCCGGAAGTAATGAAACCATATGACAAAATATCTAGTCCGAAAATCTAGATATATTTTGATTTTTTAAAGATGTTATGCGTTTCATTTCGTAATGATATTTATTTTCCCTTCGAGTATTCACTATTGTGAATTTAATCCTAATAAGTTTGGTTTCTTTTTTGTTTACTGCGTATATTTGCCAGTCTAACCTTAGTTTTGCTTATGGAGATAATATCGAAATTTCTCCTGGAACCTCTTTTGTTGATTCTATTGGGAAACTAAATGTCATTGGAGTTGTGACAAATCTTGGTACAACTTCAGAACAGGTCACGGTAGGATTAGATGTCCATCATAAAATTGATGGTTCAAAAACCACATTACGTGATACTACATTTAGTAAAATTATTTTTCCCGGAAAGGAATCTCCCTTTAAATTCAAGATTAGAGACGACTATAATGTATTAGGTAAACCGTATTTACTTGAAATGAAAAATGGAAAAGAGCCTTATTACAATGTCATCGTGCAAAACTATTCCAATTTCCCTGTAGGCCAAAACAAGGAGCTTGTCGGAACCCTGAAGAACGTAGGCAATGTTCTAGTGAAGAACATTCATGTTTTTGCATCAGTTCATGACAAGAATGGAAGGCAAATTGATTCAATCAAATCTAATATTATCTCAACACTAAATCCGGGAGAGATAAAGCATTTTTCAGCAAGGCCAGATAATGCTATAGCGAGTAATGCCAACTATTTCAGTTGTGCAGGATTTGATCCAAACTCTCCAATTAATACTCTTGACTTGGGAAATGGAAAGTTTTTGCCATATAGCTTGGAGAGTGTCGCAAAGATAAGCGATTTCCGATATAATGGGTCAACGGATAGCATATCTTTTACCGCTGATCACTATAATCCACTGGGGGGTATCATCACCTTAAAGATACCACAGTTAGATAACAGTCACAATGTAACGATATTTTTGGACAATATGGGAGTACAGAATGGACAGGTTACAAAAAATGGCAAAACTATCACAACCAACATATTTATCCCACCAAATGAACACACCGTAAGAGTTACCGGTATCCTAAATCATTCCTAAATTATTCGTTACCCTTCTCTGAAACACTTTATGAATTCAAGGTAAATTCAATGCATTGAAGATTCTAGATTTTGATTCCGATTAATTCTTGTCAGGGTTCGAACCGGATGAAATGTTTAGTTTAGCCCCCATTTTCAATATATAGGGGGTAACAAAAGTGGTAACAATTGTTACAACTCCCAAGATAGGGAGAACATAAGACGAGACAGCACCAACATCCTGACCACCTTTTCCAACTATCAATGACATTTCCCCCCTGGCCGATGACAACCCAAGACCTGTTCTAACTGCCGTCGTAGTGTCGTATCCTGCTTTGATTAAGACTGGGATAATAATCAACATTTTCGCCATAAATGACGTGACAATAAGGATTAAAGCTGGAATGATAAAAAGAGGAATTTTTGACACATCCACAAGTGCACCTACTGATACGAAGAATAACGCTGCAAACACGTCTCGAAGAGGAATGGTTATGACCCGTGCTATTCCGGCACTATTTGATTCGGCTACAAGCACGCCGGCTAAAAATGCGCCTATCACTGGTGATAATCCAAGCTCAATTGCACCAAAAGATAAACCAAATGCCAGACCAAGTATAACAATAATTAATACAGAATAATCAGTTTTTCTAGCCAGCTTGTCTATCAATGGAGGTAGATATCTCGAACCTAGGATTAGTATACCAGCGATGAATCCCACTACTACTGCTACCGAAATTATTACGTGGACAAATGATACTGCAGCTGTCAAGGCCAGAGATTGCAGAATACCTAAAGTGGTAATGACGATAACATCTTCAACTATCAGTATACCCATAATCAATACACTTGATTTTTCATTTATCATGTTCAATTCTTCTAATATCTTTACTGTAACCACAGTACTAGTAACTGACATAGCCAGTGCTAGAAACATCGAGTCAAATTGCGAAAATCCAAGTGTTTGTGAAACGAAGAAAGTAATCAACAAAGTTCCCAGTGATTCTGCAATACCCACAATCATTGAAACCCTTCCTACAGATTTTAGCTTAGTAATAGGAAATTCCGTTCCTATTACAAACAAAAGTATGATTATTCCAAGCTCAGCTAGCGTATTGATTGTGCCTACTTCGTGTATCAGACTAAATGGAGGAGTAAATGGTCCAATTACCATACCTGCTAATAAATATCCAATTACCATCGGCTGTTTCAGTTTGTGTGTAACAAATACCATAACGGCCGCTACAATCATCACTACTGCGAAATCTTGGATTAAAAAGCCTGTGTTTATTTGTGATGCGTTTATTTGTGATGTGTTTAGTTGTGATATGAGGTTCAAGAAATACAAATAATTCTACCCTAATAACAAAGTTCCAATTCCATTACTAAACATCCCTCATGAGTTTTCTAGTTCAAAATCATAATTCTTCAGTCCATGAGTCTTTATGAATCGCAAAAGTTCCTCTTGATTATCAATCTTGTAGTATCTTTTCATCTTTTCCAAAGTTTCATCATCATAATGTGGAATTTTTTTTACTTTTGCTTTTTGCATACCATATTAAAATATCTAATCGCACTTAAGTATTTCAAAAAATCATAATGCAAAATTGAACTTGGAGAAAAAATTAATGATTACTAATCGTGCATACACTGTATCTTCAAAAAATCGAGTAATTCTTCTTTTTTTTCAAATCTATAGTATTTCCTTAATTTTTCCAACGTCACTTCATCAAGGGCGGGGACGCTTTGTTTATTCTTTTTCAGAGACGTTAAAGGAACGCTCAATTGTTTTCTTGTAATTTATGAGGATTACAATTGGATATATAGCATTTGTGCAGAATTTAACTTGGAACTGAAGCAATTGAAAAATAAACTATAATGTCTGAGAGTCTAATAAAGTAGATACATAAATTCAAAATCCGCTATTTACATCTTGAGCAGCCGCAACAGCCTAAATGCGTCTTTGTAACTATTTATTAATATACAGCATAGTAGATATTGAAAATAATATATGACATCGGGAAAATATTTCAATAGGGCAGTAATTGCACTAGATGCACCTCATGTGGGCTATGTTGTAAGAGAAACTGCTGACAAAATCGTTGTGTTTGGAGATGGGAAGGAAAGATACGACATACCATTATCGGAAATTCAGACTGTAAGCAAAAATGTGTTGGTAGGATTAAAATTTGATGAAATTGCCAAAAAATACTCTGTCGACAGGGATGCACCACTGCCTACAAGTAAGTACGTAGACCCTTGGGGTTCTGATGGAACTACCGATTTGAAAACATATATGAAAGAATATGCCAAAACGCTCTTCAATAAAGGAGTGCGGATAGCAAATGAAGATCATGTTGGACATGTGATGAAGGAAACTGATGACACGATCATTATCTTTGGCGAACGTGATTATAGATTCGATGTTCCTAAATCAAAAATCATTGCGGTAGGAAGAAACGTTATTTTGGGAATGGACTGGGACGAGCTTTTCAAATTTAAAGTCGATAAGAATGCACCATTGCCTGGTGGAGAACCCGTAGATAATTTAGTAGAAGAAGAAGACAAACTCTAAACTCTATTTTGAAAATATTCCCCAAATTCCTTGCCGGGGTAGGCATATGGAGAATAAATGCAAATTGGTTATTCTAGATATTCTGGTAAAAAAGAAAGTAGATTCCTTAACGATATTTGCTTCTCTCCCTGATATGGGTAGAGTTGGTGGATTGGTATCTTCATTTTTGGCAAGTAACCTAGAAACTGAACATATTGCAAATATTATTTCAAATCCTAAACCGTGGGTTAATGTCAAGGATGGTATTGTAGCATCGGCAAAGGATACTTACCAAATTTATTTTGCAAAACGAGAAAAGCTCTTGATTCTCACCGGCGAGGCACAGCCGGAAGATCACAGAGAACTTCTTGACTTGTGTAATACATTTCTTGATTTTTGTATCTCAATTGGCGCTGTAAAAAGACTCTATACTGCAGGTGGCTCATTAAATGAGATGCTTACAGGAGAACCCAGAGTTGTAGGCGTCGCGACCAACTCTAAATTGATCGAAATTCTTCAAAGTTCTAATGTGGACACTCTAGGTTCCGAGTTTACCACAATAACTTGGTTTAATGGTCTTATATTGGGATTAGCTTCGGACAGAAATATAGACGCTATTGGATTTTACGGTGAGATTTCAGACAAAACTTTGCCACAACCTCTTGCGGCAAAGAGTATAGTAAAGTCCTTTGCAAGGATTGAACGTCTGTCGATTTCCACCAAACCATTTGATGCGCAGTATGAGGCTGTACTGGATCATATTGAAAGAAATAAGGGTATGAAAAATCTGGATCACTGATTAAATAGACTAGATTAAATTAAGTAAAACTATACTAAATAATAACAAATCAGATTAAATTAAATGACATCGTGATATTTTTCAAACTATTAGACTTGGGTGGAATTAGTATCAAGCTACGATAAAATATTCCATCTTTTGGAATTCATGCTAAATGTTTTGTATTGGACATATATGTCGTCCCTGAGGATTCAAAGCAGTAATTATGGTATTACAACAAATCCCCTTGCAATACCGTTTCGAGTTGTGTCAAGGTTAGTTTGGTTAGCAAATTTTAGCGAATTTACCCTAACTTCTAGATTAAACAATCCTTTGGAAGGGAATGTTAATGTCTGGTTTGAAATCCCATTTAGGGCTGTGATATTATTACTTTTCACAATTTCTTGTCCATCCTTTGTACGAATATTTAAATCGTAGTTTACATCGGCGTTCAATCGATTACCATTTAATGCGTCACTGAAATTAATGTTCAGATTATTTTTTCCAACAAGTGGTGGGTTTGGGTTCCAGCCTAACAATGCATGTATTGCTCCAGCGTCTGTTACAACCTCAAAAGAAGTTTGCTGGGTTTGATTTTTCAACGGACGAATTGTAAATTTCATAGAATCATTGCTAACGGCCAACACATTCTTATTTTCAGCCATTTTAATGATATCATTTTTGTTCAGTAGAAAATGAATTATTAGTGCCTTTTCCGAAGTAAAAGGATCTATCGCAAGCGATCTACCTAACAATGGTTGTCCATTTACAGTCCCGTTAAATATAGAAGAATTTGAAAACTCGCTGAATGATTTTGGAAACTTGATTTCTTCATGAACAAAAATATTTTGTGATTTAATTCTTGACACATTCCAATTGAATGGCATAGACCACTTTGCTTCCAGATTTTTAGGTTCAAACGTGAAATTTTGGATTTTATCATAATATGAGATTAGTGTGCTGTTATAGTCATTATTTCCAAAGGTCAAGTTCGCTGTAGAGACGTCACCAATACTGAGGTAAGAATCAAACCTGGGTGCAGTTTCAGGTTTAAAGATGTTTCTAACATTGTCAATCCCAAAGATTTCTATGGCAAAATGATAAAGACCTCCTTGAGTGAGGACAGGGCCCGAAATCGTAATTTGTCCTGTTTCACTTGACCATCCGCCCAAAAAAGGTTCTGTAGTCCCGTATACATTAACAGGGCCTTCGCCTGGCTCAATTTTTAACGTAAGTGGACCATCTTTAGAATAAAATAATTCTCGGAGTAGCATTTTGTCACCCTTGTTAATGGTTAAAAAATAATTGACATTGGTAATGTTATTTCCAGTCTTTGAATCAAATAATCTTAATTGGAAAAATGCATTTTCCATGGTATCAGATGTCAATATAGGTGGGCTAATTTTTGTATAGAGACTTGCTACTCTATTGCCCACTGTAGCGGGCGGTAAATTTTCTTCGAATATACCATCTGCGTTTGCTTGTAGCAAATTCGGAATTAAAATGGCGCCTGTTGCAAATAGAAAACATACAATTATTCTGATAATCTTTTCCATGTCAGTCTAGCAAATAAATGGTAATTTATATTATTTAACTAGACCATATAACCGTCTTTTGGGTAATAATTTAAATGCAATTCCTATAATGAAACAGGATATGGGTTCAACTCAAAAATTCATTTCAGTTAAAGCTTTAGGTTTATTAACAGCAATTATCTGCATAACGTACGTCAATTATTCAAGCAATCAAACATTTGGCGCCGAACTAGGAGACGGCCATAACATGCCCATGGTTACTATTGGCGATCGAAATGCGATGTTAGAGTTCAAAGCAATCCAAATACCAACAAACAAGAATGTTAATCTTGATTTTACTTTGTTAGATAACAAAACAGGGAACAACATACAACACACAACATATCTTGTAACCATATCTAGTGCTAATCAAAGGCTATTCACAGAAACAGTTCATAGTCACGATGGTCATATACTTATGGAATTTGTTCCATCTACAATTGACCCATATCGGGTAAATGCAAATTTCGACACCCTTTCAGCAAGTTATGTAGCTGACTTTAGTAGTCCCATCAAAGTTATTGGTAAAATTTTTTCTCCGGGGAATTATACGGTATCTCTTGAAGTAACAGGTGTTGATTTTGATAATCTTTTCCTCCCCTCTCCATTAAAATTCGAATTTCCTGTTTTAATCAGTTGATAGAGTTTTCCCTGATTATTCTACAAATTGAGAGCGTCGTTAGAAAAATTTTTCTATCTATCCTGAATACCTTATTATGTGACAATAAAAGCGTCAGTATCATTTTCCGATCTGCATGATGATATTTTTAATACCGTACTTGAGTGTTGCAAAAAGAATGCAGAGATAAAGTACGTTGATAAACAAAGACATAATATTGTGGGAAAATCCGTGTTTGGAACTCAAAACCAAGCTGGAATTAATTTCCAAATTGTCCTGAAGGAAAAACCAACTGGAGTTGAAATATATGACTATTCAAAACGTGGCCTGGATAGGAAATTTGCGGGTAGCCTCTTTAGTTTACTTTTACCCATTGTTGGACAAGATGTAGATATAAAATTCGAAGACTTGGATAATTGTGCGATATGTAAGAAAAAATTCAAACTAGGCATCTCCCGGAACATCCCCTCAATAGGTTGGGCTACCCATAGTGAGCTATGTGAATCATGCTATGCTTTATTATCCAGTCATGAAAAGAATTATTGTTGCATTTGCCAAAAAAAGCTTGGTATTAGAAAATACTCTGCAAAAATTAGTTGGAATCCCAATCTCATGTTATGTAAGGAATGTTATCTTGTACAAAAACCTCAGATGCAAAGCCATATTTCTGGTCTTGCTGAGGGTGGTCAATTAGTTAATGTTCCGAAGAGTCGAAGTGGTTCGTCAATTCCCTCCAATCTTCTAAATAAATCAATAATTATTGGGACAGATGATCCATTGCACATTCTTAAAATTAGATTTGCGAAAGGGGAAATAAGTAAAGAAGATTATCAAGAAATGAAGAAATTACTCACAGACGAATAATTTTGATTGATTTTTACACTAGCTTATTTTGTAACCTTGTTTTAGTAATTCTTAATAATTATATCTGGAACTAATTTAAAGAATGTGTGTATTTTTTACGATAAAGATACAGTTTCAACAAAATTATATGCTAAATTAAAATATTTTATTGGTATCTAGAAGAATATTTATAGTAGTGTATTTTAAAATGCGATAATGAATCGTAGTTTAGTACTGACAAGCTTACTAACGGCTACACTCTTGCTTGCAAGCAGTATTGCTTTGGCTCCATATTTTTCATCCAATGTGGTATCTGCACAGCAAGATCAAGGAAAAGATCAAGGACAAGGAA
>DATIFZ010000049.1:0-17562 GCA_035454925.1 Nitrososphaeraceae archaeon | reverse complement strand
CACTATACATGACAAATGACTATGAATTATCATCATTTACAAAAGAGCATCTGATATATACTCCAGGACAACTTGCCATCAAGCCAAAGTATGACGGTGATGCGGAATTGAAAATAGGATATAGAGGTGCTGATCATGGTTAATCAGGTAGCACTTTAATTGTTTTAGTTTCAAGTAATACTATGACTCGTGAGTATCCATTCGTGAAAAACTAATATAAGCTCAAAGCAAATTTAGGATAGGTGTTATGAATTGAATTATTCTCATCCAGAAGTTCTAGTTGATACAAAATGGGTTGAAGACCATCTAAAGGATCCCAAAGTTCGCATCGCTGAGGTAGATTATGATCCTACTGCAAACTATGTTTTGGGACACGTGCCAGGATCAGTCCTGATAGACTGGAAAGTTGACATTAACGATCCTCTTGCAAGAAATATTCTAAGTAAGCAAGCGTGCCAGGATTTGTTGCAAAGAATAGGTGTTAGTGATGATACTACATTAATCCTTTATGGAGATTTTAATAATTGGTTTGCTGCGTTTGCATTTTGGGCATTGACATATTATGGAGTCAGGAATATGAAATTGATGAATGGGGGAAGGAAAAAATGGCTGGAAGAAGACAAAGCGCTTACAAAGGATGTGCCAACTTATCCACAAGGAAATTTCAAAAGTTCTGACCCTGACAACAACATACGAGTGTTTCTAAGGTATGTGAGTGATACTCTTGGCAGTAAGGCTCTAGTGGATGTTAGAAGTCCAAAAGAATTCACCGGAGAAATATTGGCTCCTCCAGAATATCCGACTGAACATGCCCAAAGGGGTGGACACATTCCGGGGGCAGCAAATATTCCGTGGGCTCAAGCAGTAAATGAGGATGGAACATTCAAGTCGGCTGATGAGTTAAGTAAGATCTACCAAACAAAAGGAATTACGCCAGATAAAGAAGTAATTTCGTATTGTAGAATTGGTGAAAGATCATCGCATACATGGTTTGTTCTAAAGTATCTCCTAGGATATCCTAACGTCAAAAATTACGACGGTTCATGGACAGAATGGGGAAACATGATAGACAATCCAATTGAAAAGTAGTCAAATGGAACTTTATTTGACTCGAATCTAGTCAAGTAATTCCATGTCATTTTAACTTCAATTTTTTTATTTTACTTTATTTTCTTTACTATAAAATGATAAAGTGTTCCTTCCTTTCTATATTCTAAAAGATTTTGTTCCCTTTCTTCTGACCATCTTATCATTTCAAGATCCGCAGAAGTATCATCAGAGACAACGTGGACTACGTTTCCCAAATCAATTTTGCCAATTAATTCGTCCAGCTTTGTAAGTGTTGCTGCACATTCTACTCCGATCTCAAACATATCATAATCAGGAAACGCTGAAAAACACCGAATGTGAAGTTTCTCTATAAGTTTTCTTATTTCATCATGACATTCATGAATCAGTTTTAGATTTTCAATATTGAAATCAGAATCTTTGGGTGCATCGGAATATTGGGTTTTTATCTTTACAAACCATCCGGCGTCATATGGAAAATCGTTTACAGATTTGGGATTGCTAGATAAGGTGTTATTAACCTCTATGATTTTTCCCTTGACAGGTGATCTCACCATACCGAAATATCGAAGGCTTTCAATTGATGCAACGCTTTTATTTTTCTCTACCACAGTGCCGATTTCTTTAAGTTTAATTTTTGTTAATTTTCCCGCCAAGGCGGTAAGAATTGGCGTTGCACCTAGTGTGAACACAGATCCGTCCAGGTCATCTTTTTTTATCCAAATGAAATTATCCAAATCATAAAGAACACCTTCTGGAAAATTACAATGGATTATTTGCATAATCTGAGTTATTGTTAGGTTGGGGGATTTATTTTTCTATTGAATTTTTGAATTATTGGTCGTGCTTTTATTATAAAAACATATGCGAATTATTCGACTCTCATTACTCCTATTATAGTATATGTATGGTAATTAATACCGTTATTACCCTTTGACTACCAAACATTTATATACCTTTTAATGCCATCAAATGGTGAAGAAAATGACAGAAAAATCTAGAGAAAATATAGCAGAAAACTCCGAATTACTAGACACGTGCAAGCAAACTATGTTAAGAACTATCGATGAAATTTCAAAATATCAGCCACAATACGCACAATCAATTTCAAATCTGCAGCAAGATTACTTCCAAGTAACTAAAGAACTAATTAACAGAACAGTAGCTATTCAAAAAACCTGGTTTGGAAACAATGTAAAAAATTCATTTACACCAGTCACTACACCATATGCAGAGCAATACAGAAAACAATCAAACGAAATCACTGCTCAAGCATTCCATGTGTTTGATACTGCAAATCAATTAGCAATCGATTTTCTGAACTCAGCCAGAGAAAATATCAAATTGTATGGCAAGACATTTGACACTGTTACCGAGTTTAATTCGAACTTGGCAAATACATGGTCAAACTTCTTTACATCCGCACAAAAGCAATACACCAAATAAACTCGAAGAAATATTTTTTATTTTTTCTTTTGATTTACGAAATTAGTTTATTCTAATTAAGACATTAACAATCTGTACCATTGGTTAGCATAAGCAAACAAGAAAGCATCAGGTCCAAAGCTTAGTTTTTATAATTTAGTTAAAATGTTCATATTCCAAGCTTAATCCGGCTTATCTGTATTTGAGGTGAATATAAAGTGTGATTGACTTGCTTAAATTCAAAAGGGAGGGTAACTCAGTTGACTGGTAGTAAATTAGTTCACAAACCAGTTGTTACATCCGACATAAAGGACCTGGTTTACGACCTTGTAAATAAGAAATATAGATTTAGTTTCTTGCCAGAAAAGGTAATTTACATGAACAACGGGATAGAGTATTACTACATAGAAGCTGAAGGTATGGACGGGAGTAAATTTATTATCAATGCTTATGGTTCGGAAGCCTTAGACCTGTTTGATGAAGTCCACAAGTGTGCAATTTGTGGAAGATCGATATTTGGAAAGAATCTAGATAGTCTAATTGCGTATCATACAGATGAAAAAAGAAACGTGTTCGTCGGCGCTGGTTGTATCAATCTATTAAAGAAATTTGAAATAGCCTACGGAAAGGAATTTTTTGTTAGATAGTCTTAAAATCAAATCAAAACCAACTAATCCACAATACTTAACATTAACCAACTACAAAGTAATTCATTGAGCAATCAAGATGTGTCTAAATATTCGAAATCATTGCTTACGCTACCGAATATCCAGTATCTAGTACAAGGTCTAGATGTACTGCTACAGACCGATTTGGACGGCGAGAAGCGCACAAAGGTAATCCGATTACGCGATGAATTGCTGTCATACATCAACAGCATTTTTACAGATTACGAATAGTCGAGTAATTAGGACCAGAATTCCGATAGACTGAATAATCCATTTTCAGAATATTTCCAATGTTGGTACGATCAGCACTAACAATAGCGGGTAGCGATTCAAGTGGTGGTGCGGGGATTCAAGCAGATATTAAGACCATGTCTGCATTAGGTGTATACTCGTGCACTGTCATCACAGCAATAACTGCACAAAATACATCAAATGTAGACCATATACATCCGCTTGATGGTGACATAGTTAAAAAACAAATCATGTCGGTATTAACGGACATTCCAATACATGCATTAAAAATCGGAATGGTGTACAATAATGAAATTATTACTGCAGTAAGCGATGCCCTAAATAAATCGAAAATCCCTATTGTACTAGATCCAATTATTTCCGCAGGTACTGGAGCGCAATTACTTCAAGAGGAATTTCTGTACGATTTTGAGAATAAACTGCTACCTATTTGCGATGTAGTCACGCCTAATATACACGAAGCAGAAAAGCTGTCCGGGATCAGGATAAAGAACAAAGACGATATTAAAAAAGCGGCTTTAAAGATACAAAGACGTGGAGCAAAAAATGTAGTTGTAAAAGGTGGCCATTTTAGAAAGGATGATGAAATAATTACTGATACAATCTTAGACTATCAGGGAAAGTTCACAATACTAAAAAACAATAGAATGAAAATAGTTGAAACTCATGGAAGTGGTTGCAACTTTTCTGCTGCATTGACCGCTTTTATAGCATTGCAATTTCCAATAGTTCAAGCCTGCCTTTTGGCAAGTCAATATGTCCATAATTCAATTGTCAATATTGTCAAAATTGGAAGAGGAATTCCGGTTAATAACCCAATTGCAACTATGTATGAACAATCTTGCAGATATAATGTTATAAAAGAATTGAGTGACGCAGTTGACGAATTAACAAGCATGAACAATTTTGCAAAATTAATCCCAGAAACTCAATCAAACATTGTTTACGCAATACCAAATGCCAAAAGTGTAGATGATGTTGCCGCAGTCAGCGGACGTATTGTAAAGGCTGGAGAAAGGAGTGTTCCAACCGCTTGTATTAAATTTGGTGCTTCAAGACACGTTGCCTCCTCAGTGCTGGAATATATGAAAATCAATCAGTTGATCAGATCAGCAATTAACATCAAAAATGATAAAGGAGTGTTAGAAAGCTGTTCCAGATTTTGTCGGGTCGCTCACTACGATAGAAAGCAGGAACCAAAGAGCATCAAGGGTATAGAAGGTAGATCTATACCATGGGGTATCAGTAGAGCGTTAAGTGTCACCGCCAACGCCGACGTCATATATCATTTAGGGGATATCGGAAAGGAACCGATGATAATAATTTTCGGTCAGAGCCCTCAGGAAGTAGTTGACAAGGTGAAAAAAGTACTTGAAGATCAAAATATTTGAATAGTTTTTACCTTATATTATAGTTCAATTTATCTATAATTTTAGATGAAGGCAATAATTTTAGCTGGAGGTCTTGGAACCCGTCTTCAACCATATACGTTTTTCATTCCTAAACCGATGTTGCCACTGGGAAATAAGCCCCTATTAGAACACATCATTGAATGGTTAAAGAATGATGACAACGGCATTGATCATATAGTAATATGCGTAAGTTATTTGCATAGATCGATAGAAGACTATTTTGAAGACGGAAGTAGGCTAGGTATAAAGATAGAATATGCAAGATCCGATAGACCGCTTGCAACTGCAGGACAGTTATTAACAGCCAAAAAATTTATCGATGATAGATTTGTTTGTGTGTATGGGGATGCCATTTATGAGTTCTCACTTAAGGAAATGATAAATGAACATGACAGGCTCGGAGCATTTATCTCGATGGCCTTATTGTCATATAAAGCAAGACTAAAGTACGGTTTTATTGACATAAATGGAAACAACAGAGTTACCGAATGGAATGAAAAACCGGAGATAAAGGGATTAATTAACATAGGATGCTATGTTATGGAACCGGAATTTATTGATTTGATACCCCCTTCAAATGCATATGGAATGGATGATGCTGTTCGAAAGGCATTGGATATGAAAAAACTAGTAAATGGATTTAAAATAGAATCAGGATTCATTGATATAGGAGATAAAAAATCATATCTACAAACATACAAAAAATATGTGGAGCGTTTGGGAAAAATCTAAATCATGAGTATCGTTCTCATTGAAGATACTAGTTGGAAGAAATTTATCCCGCTTAGCTATACAAGATCATTGTTCGACCTCAAAATTGGCAGCCTGACAACTTTTGAATATTTCAATATTAAATCAGCAAAACTTTTAACACGAAAATATTTAGAAAATATCACCAGGCAGAGACATCCAAACTGCGATGTAAATAAATTCGAATACGACTCTAATGACATATTCGTCAATTCACCTTTTTTCCCCCATACATCGTTCTTTAAGAAATTGACTAAGAGAAATAATTTTTTGGTCTCTTATGGAGACAAGATTCTGATAGCAAAATTGGATAAATCAGACTATCAATATCTCTATGAATCAGTATTAAATGATAAAGAGCTTCGAAATAGTAAATTAAGAGCAGAAATAATTCAGATTAATAACACTGACGAATGTGGTAGTCTCTACAGCTGGCCATGGGATCTCATTTCTGGACTTGATAATGCATTACAACATCAACTTAAACTAAAAAATAAAGTCCCTAAGGAAGTAAAAGTAATCGGTAAAAATCCCATTTTTGTGGACGAGACTTCTAATATTGGCCAAGGTACTATCCTTGATGCGAGCCGTGGGGCAATCTACATTGGACCTGAATCCCTTATAGGTCAATCTTCAATTATTGGTCCTGCTTACGTTGGGGAACTCACACAACTAAAACCATATTCGACTATCAGCAATTCATATATTGGCAATAATTGTCGCATAAGTGGAGAAATCGATTCTTCAATAATTTTGGATTATACTAACAAATCTCATTCTGGTTATTTGGGCCACTCTTATATCGGTGAATGGGTAAATATTGGTGCCAATACAACTACATCCGATCTTAAGATGACCTATGGAACAGTGTCGATGAAAATTGGAGATGAAAAAAAAGATACTGGCATAACAAAGTTAGGTGTTTTTTTTGGTGACATGTCCAAAACATCGATAGGCACAAATATTTATTGTGGAATGAGAATTGGAATATCTTCACATCTTTATGGCAATATTGCCAATGATGTTCCTTCCTATGTTATCTATGGCCAAGGAATCGGATCCGAAAATGCGGAAATGGATGTATCCTCAGCAATTAAGTTTCAAAAAAGGATGATATCAAGGAGAAATATGAGTATGTCGAGGGATTATGAAAACATGATGAAAACAATTTTTGATATGACAGGCAAAGAAAGAAAGGATTATGGCGTGCTGCCAAAAAGGTTTACTATAGGGTAGTTACATATAGTCTATTATTTGCTTTTCTTTCCAAAGACCGATTCTTTGGTGAAGCCATGGATAGAAATTTGCATCGCCATTCTCAAATTCTTTTTTCACTATCTTTACGATATTCCTTGATACCGTACCTGGTTGACCGTAAATCTTTCTTTTTTTCTTAAGCTCAAGACCAAGACCTTCTTTTCGGTTATATGCCTCATCAATCAGAGTAGTTATCCAAGAGGAATTTACGGGTGGAATTAGAATATTACCTCGTGCATCAAAAATAGTCTCGGGTCTGTCAGTATTCAGTCTAACTGTAAGTGACAGTACATTTGGGAAGTATAACAATTCTTCTTGCATGGAACCTGAATCTGTCATTTCTGCCCAGCAATGCCCGCTATCCAGAAATTCAATTACGTGAGAATATTCCTTCCATAATGGCGTAATCATAAATTTATCTGGATATTCTTTTGCCAAATTTATCAAATTCTGTTCAAGGTGATACGAGCGCAGAGCCGACTTCATAGCATTTAACATAATAAGGACTAATTTGTAATCGGTGTTCTTTATCAAATAAGATATACTCTTTATTATTGATGAGAATCTGTGCTCTGTTAAATTTTCTCTCCTATGTATATCTATTCTAATCCAATCACCTGTTTCTAGTTTTGGGTATTGATCAAACACACTAGTTTTTGGTTTGTTCTTTCTCTTAATTTCAATTGCGTCTACAACTGAATTTCCGACTACATGAATAAATTCTTCAGGATATCCTTCGCGTACTAAATTATCCTTATTGAGCTGTGTCGGTGCAAAGAAAAATTGTGTTCCTGCAGAACATATCCATGTATCTATTTGCTCTGGAAATGGCTCCTCTCTAGCCAAAAACCATCGACCTTCAAACTGTGAATCTACAAATTTCTCGACACTGGATTTAGTTGGATCCTCATTAACCTTTAGATATTTTATAGATTCAGGGCTCATGGATCTTAACCCTGCTTCGTTTTGGGCAACTTTTTGACCCATTCCGAAAACCCATGCTAGTGGAGCAATTCCAGCAACTAGCGTGTCGCCATGAACAATTGGAAGTAATTGGGAGAAATTACCGAAATTCTTTTTTAAATATCTTCCAAACGATCCAAATTTTAGAATTAATTCGCTTGCTTTTTCCATCAGGTCACCTCTAATTTGAAGATTGCATGCGATATGATCTTGCAATTCAAATTCCTGTATGCCAAATCCAAGGAGATCATCAAAATGCTGGCCGGTATCAATTACAAATGCCGGTAGTTTCTGGTGCAATGCTTCTATCATCACGGGAGCTTGTTTGTAAAAGTCAGGTTTTGTTCCAATCACAACTGAAAGGACAGGGCTATTCAAATCATGGGAAAGCTTGTAGCTGTCATTAAGAACATTATGAAAGATTTCTATTGGAAGTATCTTTCGCTTAAAGTAAATATTTCGTATCGGTATCTTTTCGCTCAAATATTTTCTTCTCCAATGAGTCGCAGCCTTTTTCCTTCTCTCATAAACACAATAATTCCTATTATGATGATTCCAATTCCAGCTGCCAAGAATGCATAGGATATTGGAATTATTTGAGGAACAAAAACAATCTCTGGTATTTTTGGAATCATACCCTGTATTAGAACAATACCAATCAGTAGAATAGCTCCCGAAATGCAAAGGATGATTCCAATTTTCTTGGAGCCATAATTCTTAACGAGACCATATGCGATTCCTGCCAGTATTACTCCGGGGGCAGCTGAAATCGAAATCACTTGTATTAATACGCCTTCTGGCTGAACTACGATATCAGGACCTTGGGACATGGGTCCAATTAGAAAGGATATGAATGAATACAAAAGAAGTATGAACATTACTATAAGCCCCAAACTTGCCAAGCTTACAGCACTTTCAAGTTTTACCATTATATATTGTCCTTGATAAGATGGTTTTAAACCTACTTGATTCCAATTACATCTCCAAATTCTTTTCTGGCAGCAGATCCCAAAACTTGGGCGGATCTTTCTGGTGAAACATGATTAACATAAACTCCGAATCCCCTTTCCAAACCTGACCAGCTATGAAGCTGTGGATAAACTTCTATATGCCAGTGAATTTGTCTACTATTTTTCTTTTCTGGGGAGAGATGAAATATTAGATTAAAAGATGGGTTTTCTAGTACTTTGTCCATACCTCCTAAGGTGGACCTCAGAATAAGTCCGAGGTCTGTAAATTCCTTTTGAGAGATCTTTGAGAAGGATGTTGTATGGCGCTTCGGATATATCCAAAATTCATATGGATACGTCGATGCCCAAGGCGATATAGCAATGTAATTTTCAGTGTCTAGGATTTGTCTTGGTCCTCCAGTCTCTGTTGAAATTATATTACATGCGGGACAATTGCCATTTTCATTGAGATATTTGTTTGAAGCTTCTGCTTCAGATTCTATTATTGGGGGTATAGTAGAAAATGTCATTAGATGAAAATGAGCATGATCAATATCGCTTCCTGACAACATTCCACTATTTACGAAAATAGAAACATAAGTTACGCTTTTCTTTGTGTAAAGATGACTAAGGTAATTCTGCAACACAAGTAGAACGTTTGACCACCTTTCGATAGATAAAGCCGGCAAACTTTCATCATGAACCGGTGTCGCTACGACAATATAATGATACCCGTAAGCCGGTTCGCTGTAGAGGGGCTTGTCTCTGTAATTATTTTCGTTTATAGATGTTACAACTGGGTTTGAGTTTGGAAAAACTCGTACGTCCCAGTTTTCAATAATGTTTTCTTCATTATCTGATAATCGTTGAAGCATTCCCTCCTTAACCACTAGAGAGAGTACTGATGGTTGAGTCATACTTTCATTCCCAGGACAATATGGACATTGTTTAGTATCGTTTTTTACTTTATATGTCTCAGGAGGAAGAACTACAAATTTCTCAAGTATGTAGTCTTTTCTAAGTTCTGCCAACTCAATATTCCTAAAAAATCCTACAACTACCTTTAATTAAAGGTTCTGTGAGGACGATCGTTTTTCTAGTTGAAATCTAGGCTACTACCCAAGCCTCTTTTCCCTTTAGAATATTCAAATTTGGGAACATGGAAAAGTAGTGGAATAGACGGAGCATTAGGTCTCTAAAGGAGATTTGTGAGAACTAGACAAAATAACCGTACTTTGACATACCAACAATCTGGTGGGATTTTGGTTCTCTCAATATGCTTGAGCTCTCTGGAACGAATGAATAGATGGGAACTTTATAAGTTGTGCCATAAATGATAACGAGTATGAACTCATATCTCCATAGTAGGTATTTCTCTTTCTCGTTCAGTAGATTTGGCAAATCAATAAGGGCTTCCGTCCTTGTAGACACTAACTGACGATTTTCCTCCCACTTTGGATAGTTTGCCCAAAGATGTTCAGCAGACTGGGGTCTATTGCGTGTGTAAAGAAAGCTGGGCTTGTATGCCACTATGAATCCTAGAACTACCATGGCCAGACCAAGCAGAAAAAAACCATGAGCCGCTCGTACTAAAGTTTCATAATGCAGATTTCCGACCGCCGCTTTGTAGTAAAAAGGGCCTAATGAATTAGAGGTAGCAGAGGGGATCAATATACTGCCATAAAGCAGTACTAACCCTAGAGATGAAATAGCTACTGGCACTACACCTTTCAGCAGAATTGCAAGAAACATTACCATTAGTATTAAAATTATGACTATGTGTAATAACCCAAACATTTTTGAACTTGAATCAAATAAGGTTATAGAAAGATAAATGTGTATTCCAATTAGTAACGCTATGCATGCTATTGTACTTTTGAGAAAAAATTTATCCTTGTCTCGTGGTAAGAAAAGGTCAGACATCAAGTATAACATGATGGCCAGAAATAGATAAATCTTGATTTTGCAGTTTGTTTTTGTTACTCTTTTGGCCAAAAACATTTTTTCATTGAACAATGAATTGCTGGTTAGATCTCTGGTAGCAATGCCCAACAGCATAAGTATCACCAAGTTTCAACAACTATGCGAGATTCCGAGTAGGACAACAGCTAAGGAGTTACTAGGTTATCTGGTAAATTCAGGCATAGGTAAACTTTCGCGTGATTCTGTTACTTTTTCGCAGAGTGACAAATTGGATACGATTATTTTGGCCATGAAAAAAGGTAGCGATCCGCGTGAATTGGCAAAGAAACTACAATGGCAAGATTTCGAAATTTTTGCCTCGATACTCATAGAATCTTCCGGATATACATTTGAGCGAAATGTAGTGTTCAGTAGGCCTAGAGTTCAGATAGATGTGATTGGATTCTACCAGAAAACAGCCTTATTAATTGACTGTAAGCACTGGATGAAAATTTATGACTTTAACATAGCAAAATTCTCATTGAACCAGATTAGAAGGGCAAGCATCTTCCTGGATAAGAGAAAAGAAATTGATGCAGCTATTCCAATAATATTGACTTTGCATGAATATAGTTGCAATTTTTTTGAAAGGACTCCCATAGTCCCAATTTCAAAATTTAAAGAATTTCTCCAAAACTTTCCTTTTTATCTAGATAGACTTTACTTAATCCAAAGAGAGTGATATTTGCCATATTTAGAGAAGATAAATTCCCAACAATAGTATCAAAATGTTTTGCTTCCATTATTTGTTAATGAAATCCTTGTCAATAATTAAAAGAGTTATCGCAGGGGTTTATTATCATGAGTATTTTTTAATAAATTTATAGTAAATGAATGGTAAAATTAAATATCCGATTTTTATTTATCCTTTTGAAAACTATTGAAGATTCATCTGTTCATCCTCTTATTCGCTATTTTCTCTAGCCTTTCCTCTTTCGCTTTGGCTAGCGGACAATCATCTCTGATGTTAAATGGTACGGTACAGTCTGACAACATAACTGCGCCCTCACAGTCTGGCAACATAACTGGTACATCTGGCAACATAACTGGTGCATCACAGTCTAGCGACCTAATCGGGACATCACAGCCAGATAACATAATTGGAACTTCAAGTGATGATTTTATTTTTGGTGGGGCAGGTTTTGATAACATTACAGGTAATCAAGGTAACGATGAAATAGATGGAGGTGTTGGGGGGGACAAACTTGCAGGCGGAGTTGGAAACGACGTTATTTTCGGTGGCATAGGCAACGATAATATCTCAGGAGAAGACGGGAATGATGATCTCTTTGGAGGTCCTGGAGCAGATTATCTTAACGGTGGCAAGGGCGTAGATTATTTTGACTGTGGAACTAGTACTGATACGATAGCTAACTTGAATATATCAGAAGGAGATATTAGTTCGTCCAATTGTGAAAAGATGGCAAGGTAGTAGACAATAAGTACTAGTACTTAACCACATAGAATTTTGGTTCTCCAATTAAATTTCTCCAATTAAATAAAATGAAATTGCATTCATATTTGATATAATGACTCACGACGTTTAACTCATAAATACTATTTTGCAATTGCATGAAATTAGAAAGTAATCTTAATATTTTATTAGTTTAGATCCATGTTGAATGCCTGAAAAAATAATGAACCTTCAACCACTTACAAATCCAGTGATGTATGTTCCAAAAGCTATGTTTTTTACAAAGGGCAAGGGAGTTCATAAGGATCATCTTACAAGCTTTGAATTAGCTCTACGTGATGCTAAAATATCTGATCTAAATATTGTATCTGTTTCAAGCATAAAGCCGCCAAAATGCAAGATTATCAGTTTACAAGAGGGCAGAAATTATCTCGTTCCAGGACAGGTTGTATTTGCCATAATTGCAAGGCAATCCACTAATGAACCCAACAGACTGATAGCTGCCTCTGTAGGTCTGGCTGCTCCAGCTGACGATGGTCAGTATGGTTATCTCTCAGAGCATCATTCTACAGGTGAAACTGCACAAAAAGCCGGGGACTATGCAGAAGATATGGCTATGGAAATGTTAGCAACTACAATGGGTTTGCCAAATGATGCTTCCCTCACATGGGATGAGAGACAGGAACAGTGGAGATTATCCGGAAAAATATACAAAACTCAAAATTTTACGCAATCCGCTGAAGGTCACAAGGACGGTTTGTGGACCACGGTGGTTAGTGCAGCAGTTTTGTTAATTTAGACTAAATTATTTACACTAATTTATTGTCCTTTATTATAGATAGCAAGAAATTCAAAAGATTTACATTGATTGCCTCTCTTAATAACAGCAATTAATCTTGGATTTAGTCACAAATAAGCCTGTTCTAATTTATGATGATACATGTTCATCATGCACTATTTTTGCAAAGTATGCATTAAAATTTTCCAAAGGTCAAATTCACTGCATAGGACATTTTTCCCAGGAAGGTAAGAAATTGAGGAAACGTATATTCCCCAGTAATTATGATGCAACTCAAATGTTTTGGCTAATAAAGGCAAATAGGGCATTTGGTGGCAGATCAGGTTTGTTCCAGTTATTAGTACTCATTTTAAGAGCAATGCCTAAACGCAAGAATTATGCGAAAAACAACTTACCAAAATATTGTACTAATAACGTGGATTGTAAAAATAAAATGCATAATTTTAAGAGACTGTATAATTTATTAAGAAATGGAAAAAAATTAGATGTAAATTTTATCAACTCAGTAAACAATTAATTTTTTTCCATCAAAATCTGAATAGCGTATCCATGTACAGCTGTCTAAATTGTGAATCTTGAGAATGAAATTGCAAGGTGAAATTAATTTAAGAATGAATCTTTTATTATTGCCATATTTTATTTAATGTCATATTGATAACTACATCTAAATAATTTACATAAACTGTTAATTAGTAAAGAAATGCACATGTAGTATTTATTAGCATATATGTGGCAGAGACCTTTTCTGTTTCAAAAGTCAACTAAATATTTTAATATCTAATGAGCTAATCATATTTAATCAATGAATGATGATGCGATATGGAAAAAAGTTTTACAATAAATACAAGGATTATATTCTTTTTAATAAAAATATTATTATCGCAGGAACAGCTGCGCTCATTGTAGGTATCTTTTTTACTCAATTCTTTGCCCAACAAAGTAAGGATAATTTTCTAAATTCGATAGTTACCCTATTTGTGGAGTACGGAATATATATACCACTATTCGCCCTTTTTTTTTATTTTGATAACAAAAGCAGATATGTAGATCCTTTAAGCGGGGAAAAAAATTATGCAATCATTAAGAATGATATAATAAAATTATTTACCGTATTTTCCGTATCAGAGATTATTTATGCAGTGTCAAAAGTATCAATACATTTTCAATTAATGCAGATATCCTTTGAACCTTATCAAGCTTCAATTATCGGATCCTTTACAGCATGGTTTATTTTTCTCGTAGTTATAAACTTGGGCGCAAAAGTAGTAAAGCTATTTAAGAGTAATAACGGGTAGGATTTGCCTATGTCAAATCGAGTAGATCTTAAAAATATACATTAAAAAAAGGTATTTTTATTTCAACACAAAAAAGATAACAAGTCAACCATATACTTTTAATAGTAACATAATAACGCGTATCTTAATTTGATTTATTATTATGAATAATAATACAAGTATAGCTACCGCAAAGTGGCTATTTGGCTTGTAGAGCATTAAATTTAGCCGTCAAATTTACGTTAGTTGTTGCATTTTTCGTATTCACTGTAAGAGTCTCATTAATAGTTGGTTTTGCAGGTGTCAAGTTCTCGCAAGTTGTTGTATTTCCTATATTTGTTGTAACAGTGTTGTTTGTTGTCATGTTTGCAGCTTCTATTGGAGTGAATTTGCAAACGCTTATTGGTTGATCAGTTTTTTTATCAATTATTGTTATGGTATGGTTTTTCACATCCACAATCCTACTGGTATTAGGATTGTAAGCCAAAGATGGATTCGGAGCTTGAGCCATTACCGAGTTAATGATAAGAAGTTGTATGACTAATGCAAGTACTGTGGAAAGCATAATAAAACTTGTCCAATTAAGTCGTTCCATACAATTTTACACTTTAGGGACATATATAAATAAAAGGCCGGGTCCATGAGACAAAGATATCGCTAAAAAGGTCAATCGTCAACTTGACGCTAGGACTACTATATTATATGCGTTGTGATGATTGCAATTTGTTTTAGTAGGTTCATCTTACCTAATTCCGCCAGTATCGTTGAATGTAGTACATAATGATCCATATGAGACCGGAGCTAGCCAAGACCTAAATCCCTGAAAATCATTGATGCATGAAATTATTTCAGGAATATTTTACCTATCTATGAAATAATCAATGTAATTAGTTTGCATACGTAGTTAGGAATAATTCATGCAGTATGTGTTAAATCTCTACGGAACTTAAACAGATACAAAGCATGCGGTCCAACCAAATAAAAGAGTGTATGCTACTCACTATCTTGATATCACCTTTTCTTACAAATGCACAGGCAAAAGTCTTTGAACGCGCTATGTTGGTTTGCAACACAAAAGTACAATGTTTTTTCTGTTAGCATGTCACTTGTTACCTAGTTCGATATAGTAACGGTTCCTTGTATTGATCCGGATCTCCTGTAAAGTATCCTTGCGGACCTCCTTCACAAGGTGTTATTGGTGTAGATCCCGTTTCTAGAAGGGCCTTCTTTACATCCTCGGGAGACATTTTTTGATCTCCGGCTTTAATTAATGCAGCAGCTCCCGCTACAGACGGCGCTGCCATACTAGTTCCACTATCTATTGCGTAACCACCTTTAAGATACGTAGATAAGATATCAACTCCAGGAGCGGCAATAGTCACGGACGGGCCAAAGTTACTGAAATGTGCAAATGAATCATCAGTGGCATTCTGTCCCATCAGAGAAGGGCCAGTTCCACCACACTTGCCATCACTGTCAGCTATAGCAGATACTGTTATTACATCAGGATCACTGGCAGGTGATGTGGTTGAGGCGTCATGACCGTAGTTACCTGCTGCAACCACATACGTTACACCTGCCTTAACAGACGCGCTTATAGCACGATTAAGAGCAGGTGAAAAAGGTGTTTCGACACTGATATTTACAACATCTATCTCATCTGCATGTTGAGTGATGTATTCTATACCTTTTATCATATCAGAAATTTTACATTCACCTGCTTTGTCACAGACCTTAACTGACCATAACCTTGCTCCAGGTGCGGCGCCAATCACACCTTTACCATTATCCTTGGCTGCTGCGATACCTGCAACATGAGTACCGTGACCATTGTCGTCATCCCCGGTTTTCACACCTGGTATAAAGCTCACGTTCCTGTAGACGTTAAGATCTGGATGTTTTAAATCTATTCCAGTATCCAAGACAGCAATGTCAACGTCAACACCTTTACTGAAATTAGAGTTACCTTTAATGTCCTTGGTAGTGAATGTTCTTTTTATACTATCAGGTATCGTTTCCTCCTTCAGAACTGGAGCTGGAGCCGCTATGTGTCCTGAACTTACGTCGAGTTCCCCACCTCCAGTGTAATTTGATGTAGCTTGATAGTCTTCACCATAATGAACAAATCTTGGATCTTTAGTTATTGGGTTGGCTGGTTCTGCTAGTATAGCGATTGCTTTATAGTCTGTCATGTTGAATACATCTACTACTTTCACATGATATGTTTCAACCGCATCATCGGCGACAGTAAATATGTTAGTAGTCGGTACAAGATCCGGTACCAGCTCGAGAATCATTTCTCCACAGGTTGCAGCAGCTGGTAAGAAGCGTGGATCGTTGAGTACCTTCTTCTCATCACCTTCAGCTAATAGCATTGCTTTGTAATCTGGAGTATTATAGACATTTAGTACTGTCACATGATATTTCGATTTCGTCTCATTTACAAGAGAAGGAAAATCAGTTGTCGGTATTAGATCTTTCTTAAGCTCTACCACAGATTGAGTGCACCCTAGGGTAGCGTACGGTCTTTGAAAGATCTGTCTTTCAACAACGTGTACAGGAATGCCGCCACCAGCTCCGCCGCCACCAGCTCCGCCGCCACCAGCTCCGCCACCGCCGCCACCGCCGCCACCAGGAGGCGTGGGACAGTCTATAGTAAGTGTAACCTCAGATGATGTGACATCAGTTTCACCTTGTTTTGATGCTGTAACTACCAGAGTAAACGTTCCTTCGCCTAAGTTTGAATCAT
This sequence comes from Nitrososphaeraceae archaeon, assembly GCA_035454925.1. GTDB lineage: Archaea > Thermoproteota > Nitrososphaeria > Nitrososphaerales > Nitrososphaeraceae > TA-21. The sequence goes on along the minus strand of DATIFZ010000049.1, from coordinate 619 downwards.
TGGGATCTAGTGTGATTGTCCAGTCGCCATTTTGATCAGTAGTGGCAGTGCCATCTAGTTGAGTAAGTGTTTGACCAACTTTCTTGAACAGGGTTATAGTAGTACCGGCCTCTGAAGTACCACTAATATCAAAAGTATTAACACAGTCAGTAATGGTATTGGGTTGAGTTATTGTTGGCTGAACTAGAGGACAGTTTATTGAGAGTGTCACCCCATTTGACTCTGCCGATTCTACATTATTTATTACAGCTTTAGCTACCAGTGTAAATGTTCCTTCACCTAGATTTTGGTCATTGGGATCCAATATAACCGACCAATCACCATTTTGATCAATGTTATTGTCACTACCTAGCAAAGTAAGTTGATTTTGAGCGTCTTTCTTGTACAGGTTTATAGATTCAGTACCAGCAGGTGAGGTACCACTAATTGCAAAATTTATTGTACAATCAGTTATGGTACTAGGAGGTTGAGTTATAATTGGCGCACAGGATATTGTAAATGTTACCGGCGGGTCTGATGCTACAGATTCTACATTATTATTTACAGCCGTAGCAGTGAAATCGTATTCCCCTGGACCGATATCAGTTGGGACAGTCAAGGTAACTGTCCACACACCTTG